>JASHZU010000478.1 GCA_030042375.1 Verrucomicrobiia bacterium | reverse complement strand
ATGGAAAATATGCATGAGTCGCAAATCGCCCAGTACATCCCGGTTTTAATCCTCGCGGTCGTCGCTATTGGTTTCGCCGCGGGAGTTTTGACGCTGTCCGTTCTCGTGGGGTTTCGCAGCAAGCACAACCGCGCCAAAGACACCGCCTACGAATGCGGCAAAGATCCCATCGGCGAAGGCGCTTCACGCTTTTCGGTGAAGTTCTACCTGGTGGCCATGCTGTTCATCCTGTTCGATATCGAAGTCGTTTTCCTTTATCCCTGGGCCGTCGTCTATCGCCAAATGCTCGCCGACCACGCCACGCGCAACCTCATCTTCGGCTCGATGATTTCATTCGTCCTGATTTTGTTTGCCGGATACGTTTACGCCCTCAAAAAGAAGGCGCTGGAGTGGAAGAGCTAATCTCCACGGGGCAAAGCGCCGCCGCTTAAGCTTCTTAAAACAGATATAAAATCTTAGGCAGGTAAAGTTACTTCCTGGCGGCGACCGCTTTCACGACCTTCTGCGCCGCGTCAGCCATTGAATCGCCCGTGATAATGGCTACGCCTGATTCCGCCAGCGTCTTTTTGCCCATCGCCACGTTGTTGCCTTCGAGCCGCACGACGAGAGGGATATGCAATTGCGTTTCTTTCACCGCCGCGACAATGCCCGTGGCAATGACGTTGCAATCCATGATGCCGCCGAAAATGTTCACGAGGATTCCCTTCACGTTCGGGTCGCTCAAAATGATTTTGAAAGCCGCCGTGACTTGTTCCTTGCTCGCGCCGCCGCCCACGTCGAGGAAATTCGCCGGGCTACCGCCGAAATGCTGGATAATGTCCATCGTCGCCATCGCCAGGCCGGCGCCATTGACGAGGCACGCGATATTGCCGTCCAGCTTGATGTAATTGAGATTAAACTTGCTCGCCTCGATTTCCAGCGGCGCTTCCTCGTTCAGGTCGCGCATTTCCTGGATGTCTTTGTGGCGATAAAGTGCGTTGTCATCCAGCGAAATTTTCGAGTCCAGCGCCAGCACCGTTTCCTTGCCGTCGCGCAACTCCACCACCGCCAGTGGATTGAGTTCCACCATGGCCGCGTCACATTCCCACCATGTCTTGTAAACGCCGGTAATCAATTTGACCGCCGCGTTGAATAAATCGCCTTTCAGGCCCAGCGCCTCGGCAATCTGGCGCGCCTGGTAGGGCATGATGCCCACGGCGGGATCCACCCATTCCTTGAAAATTTTCTCCGGCGTGTGCGCCGCTACCTCTTCAATATCCACGCCGCCTTCTGTGCTGGCCATGATGACTGGCCGGCCCACGGCCCGGTCCAGCAATACCGCCAGGTAAAATTCCTTTTTGATTTTCGCGCCTTCGGAAATCAGCAGCGTCTGCACGAGCCGGCCATCCGCACCGGTTTGCTTGGTCACGAGCACGTTGCCCAGCATCTTTTCGGCGATAGCCACCGCTTCGTCCACGGACGACGCCACTTTTACGCCGCCCTGGAACCCGCTCTTGAACGTCCCCTTGCCGCGGCCGCCGGCATGGATTTGTGATTTCACCACCACTTTGGCGCTGCCGCTGACCACAATCTTTTCCGCCGCCGGGCGGACTTCTGCGAGAGTTTTCGCCGGGATTTCCAGCGGCACGGCCACGCCGTATTTGGCGAGCAATTGTTTCGCCTGATATTCGTGAATATTCATGTCAAATAAAGAGCGAATTAAAAACGATTGCGCCAGGAAATCAAACTTTTAAAAGCTTCATCCCAAAGGATTTTTGCCGGGAGAACGCCCATGGGGGCAGGGCAGTAGCGCGGAAAATGGGTCAACAGCCTTATTTCGCCGTGGTATAAACGCGATTTTGCACTTCTCGGAAGCTGTGCTGGAAGAGGTCGTTGTCTGCCGCGGCTTTCTCAACGAGTTGCTTGAGCAGGAACATTTCGGAAGTGTTGATGACTGCGTGAACGCTATTTTTGAAAGCTTCTATCGGGGAAAAAGTCTGGAACGTATCGCCGAGCAGGATGATCGTGCTGTGCCGGCGCTGGTTCATCGGCATCTTTTGCAAGTCTTTGAGCGCCTGGTTTTCCTCAATCGTTAGCGCTCCAAAGCGCTCTTCTATGACCACAACATTATAATGAACTTGCGTGAAGCGCGTTAAAAAATCGCTGTGCGTGGCCGCCGTATGCACTTTGTAGCCCAATTCGGCCAGCGCCGTTTTCGCGGTATCCAGCCATTCCGGCGTCGAGAAGGCGAGTAACGCCGGTTTGTCGGCTGTGCTGATGAAATCAAATCCTTCCATATTATACTTTTAATTTAAGACCGGTTACCGGCTGTCCGCCGCCGTTTTCGAGATTTTTCATGCGGAGTGAACCCGCCGTAGCGGCCAGTTCACCGCGCTGTTTCTTGATATTATCGATGCCGCGCGAAACCACGTTTCGCTTGGTGCAATAGAGCAGGGCGGTTTCCTCAGTGATAACGCCCTGGTCAAAGGCTTCCAGGCACGCATTATCAAACGTCCGCCAGCCGTAGATGTAACTGGCTTCGGTAATTTCATAGAACGTTTTGCCTTCGCTTTCGCCCAGGCGAATCGTTTCCTGTGTGCGCAAGTTGGAACCCATGATTTCCAGCAGCGCCGCGCGTCCGCCGCCGCACTTGGGCACGAGACGCTGACTGACCACCCAGCGCAATGTATCCGAGAGCCGGATGCGCACTTGCTCCTGCTCTTCCGGTTCAAACATACCCAGGATACGGTTAATAGTTTCACCGGCGTTAATCGTGTGGAGCGTGCTCAAAACGAGGTGGCCCGTTTCCGCCGCGCTCAAGGCAATCTTCACGGTATCGCGGTCGCGCATTTCACCCACCAGGATGACTTTGGGGGCCTGGCGCAGTGCCGCGCGCAGGCCGTTCGCATAAGAATCAAAATCCACCCCCAGTTCCCGCTGGTTGAACGTCGCCTTTTTATGCGAATGTACGTATTCCACCGGGTCTTCCAGGGTGACAATATGGACCGCTTTCGATGCGTTGACATCGTTCAGGATGGCAGCCAGCGACGTAGTTTTGCCGGATCCCGTCGCGCCTGTGATCAAAATAAGCCCGGTTTTTTCTGTTGGGATTTCCTTGAACACTTCCGGAAATTTTAATGATTCCAGGGTGGGGATGACCGTGTTCAATTGACGGCAAACGATGGAGAAATTTCCGCGCTGCGAAAAAATATTCACGCGGAAGCGCGCCTTGTCCGAGAGGGCATAGGAAGTGTCGCACGAGCCGTGGCGCAGCAGGTCTTCGATCTGCCAGAGATTGTCGCCGATAATGTTCAGCGCAATCATTTCAATCTGGAACGGCGTCAGGGTTTCAATTGGGGGATCCAAAACCACCGGCTTCAGTTCGCCATAGGCTTCCACCTGGGGTGGGCGGTCCACGGTAAAATTCAAATCCGATACTTCCGGCTGGGACGCCAGCATGGTCGTCAGTATCTGGTCCAACTCAGGTCGCCGCATAAATTTATTTGGTTACACCGTCTCTTCGTCGTCCGGCGGGTGCGCCAGCAACGGCCGGAATTTCCGTTTATCTAATGCCCGGTCATAGGCATCTTCGGGAGAAATCCGCTTCATGCGCAGGTGCTCCATGATATGGTCGTCCATCGGCTGGTTGCCCAGCTTCTTGCCTACTTGGATCATGCCCTGGATTTGGTGCGTCTTGCCTTCGCGGACGAGGTTGGCCACCGCCGTATTGAACACCAGGATTTCAAACGCCGCGATGCGCCCTTTTTTGTCAATCCGTTTGAACAGCGTCTGCGCCACCACTCCCTTGAGCGCTTCGGAAAGCGTCTGGCGCACTTTGTTTTGCTGGTCGGCCGGGAAAACGTCAATGATACGGTCAACCGTCTTGGCCGCGCTTTGCGTGTGCAATGTGCCGAAAACCAGGTGGCCCGTCGCCGCTGCCGTGATGGCCAGCTCGATCGTTTCCAGGTCGCGCATTTCGCCCACCAGGATGATGTCCGGGTCTTCGCGCAACGCCCCGCGCAATGCCGACGCAAACGATTTCGTGTGCACGCCCGTCTCGCGATGGTTCACCAGGCAATTCTTGCTCTCGTGCACAAATTCAATCGGGTCTTCGATGGTGATGATATGGTCTTTGCGGTTTTTGTTGCAATAATCGACAATGGCGGCAAGGGTCGTGGATTTGCCGGAACCGGTGGGGCCGGTCACGACAACCAGGCCGCGATGGAGCATGGCGAATTTTTTGAAGACCGCCGGCAGGGGAGCATCAAATTTTTCAAAATCTTCGAACGACAAAACGCGGCTGGGAATCTGGCGGAAAACCGCC
>JASHZU010000477.1 GCA_030042375.1 Verrucomicrobiia bacterium | reverse complement strand
AGCGCACGCGAAGGAGCTCTATGCTTATGTACGTTCGCTCAGTCCGAACACGCTGGTCAATGACCGGTGCGGCCGAGGCGCGTCGTCCGCCGACGGCGACTATGCAACGCCGGAAAACCAGTTAAAAGGCTCGCTCCAAAAGCGCTACTTTGAGGTCGTGATGACGGACACAGACGACGACAACTGGGGCTGGGTCCGTACCGCGCGGAACTATCGCAGCCCCGGGGAGCTAATCCAAAACCTGATTGATTGCACGAGCAAGGGAGGCAATTTTGTGCTCAACGTCGGTCCCACGGCTTCCGGGGAGTTTCCTCCGGAGCATAAGGCCATTTTGCTGGTGATGGGAAAATGGCTGGCGACAAACGGCGCGGCGATCTATAGCACCGAGCCTGCGCCGGAATGCGAAGTCAGTTCGCAACCAGGCCTCAAGTGCTACGGCACCCGGGCCGGGAACAACATCTACCTGGAGTTTATCCACTGGCCGGACGACGGGCAGCCGGCTTTGATAACGATTCATCGGAAGGGTTTTGTCGATGCCGGGGTTTTGGATTCTTCGCTGCCGGCTATTCAGGTCCAGCCAACGGTCATGAACGATGCGACCGTGTTTTCAATTCCACAACCGGCAAAAGTTGACCCTTACGCTACGGTGATCAGGCTGACTTTTAAGGGCGAATAACAGGATTAAGTAACTCGGCACGGCTCACGGCACCCATTGATAACGCTTTTTGCTACGGGAACCGGATTGGTACTGCGGGTCCTGCGGCGGAACGGCAACCTCATCCATGAAGGCCGCGCCCAGCCGTTCAATCGTGCGGATGGATGCCTGGTTGTCCGGGTCGCAAGTGATGGTCACAGCATCATAAAAAGCGCGGACAAACGGCGCAATGGCACGGCACGCTTCAAACGCATAATGATGGCCGCGATGCGGCTCCTGGATTTTGAATCCAATGTGCCCCGCGCTGACGCGGACATGCTCAGTATCGCCGGCGCGGAAATTGATGTGGCCCACGTCCGTGCCGGCGGCATCCAGAATGCGGAAGTGATACCACGGCACCAAGCCCTGCGCCGCATCACCGGGGACAATCCCGGCGAAACGCAATCGCACTTGGCCAAAAGACAAATTGCCGGGCGGGACTTTGGATGGCATAGCCACTGCGCAATAAAATCTGCCGCCTCAGCGCAACGCCGTGCCGAGCACGTCGGCATTAAATCCTTCGGGCACCACGCCATCGCGCGCATAAAGATAAAGCGCGGTTTGGAAAATTGCCTGTAACGCCGATTGCACCAGCGATAGCGCTATCAAATAAATTACTGCCAAAAGCGCACAGGGAATTCCAATCATGGCGCCTCCCAAATAAAAAGCCAAAATTGCCAGCGCAATCGCCGGAAGGGCCAGCAGGAAGAAAATCCCGCCGAAGCTAAAGTTGCTGACCAGTTGTTCGCCCCACGTCCGTTTCAACAAGGAGGTGGATTCCGACAGAGCCGCGAACGGGTTCTTATTTTCAATCACCAGGATGGGCACGACAAGGAAACTCACGACCGTCCAGGCCATCCCCAGCAGCCCGGCAACGATCTGCCCGACTTTGTCCGAACGGTCTTCAATGATTCTCAAGATTAATCCCACCGTAGCCGATACCAGCGCCCAGCCGATAATCACCGGCAACCGGGAAATCGCGGCGCGCAGGCCGTCGCCAATGGTAGGTTCGCCGCCGCTCATGCGCGCGGCCGCGCACGCCACAATCGCCGCGTTGAAGAACACAACGACAAAATAATTGCAGAAGTAAAAAACGAATAGCGTCCCGTAATAAAGGACCTGGTGCTGGGTGCTGGCGTCACGAGCCGGCGGTTCCCATGCGCCGGTCGCATACATCGGAACCGCAAACGAAGCCAGTACCATTAAGCAACAGATGCCCGAAATAAGAGGGAATACCAGGAGGTTTTTGTCCTGCTTGAGCACCTGCCAGCTTTCCGCCATCAACGACCATGTGCGCGCAATTTTACCCATAAACGTTCCTTTCTCTGTTTTGGTTTAATACCGCCGTCACGAATCGCCATCCTCTGATTGGCTGGCTTTTGCGGATACTGCGCCTGTCCATCCTGGGCGGCAAGGGAAAAAACGCTACGGCTTCGGCGTCCCGCATTTCCAGCAGGACGTAAACTGTGCCTCCAATTTTTCGCCGCACTTGGGACAGGTCCAAGAGGGGCCGCCGACTGACTGCGGCCCAAGGTAACCCTTTTTGATTTCCATCGCTTCTGTCAGCCGGGAATCATCATCTATCCAAAGTTCCGGCACAGCTTCGCTAAGTGGAACCTCGGGCAAAAGCTGGGCGGCGACTTCGTTCTTGATGAAGCAGGCCATCCCCGCGCTCTCCAATAAATCCTTGAGATGGGTTACTTCGGCCAAGACAAGGGAGCTATAGATGAACCTCATAGCTGACAATGGATAAAATTCATCTACGGCTTCAGCGTCCCGCATTTCCAGCAGGATGTAAACTGCGCCTCTGATTTTTCGCCGCACTTGGGACAGGTCCATGCCGGCCCGGGAGCCGGAGCTGCCTCCCAATCCTTTTTAACTTGCTCCGCTTCCGCCAGCCGCGCATCGTCCTCGATCCACAATTCCGGCGTGGCTTCAATCGTCGGAACGCCCCCCAGGAGCTGGGACGATACTTCGTTGTTGATGACACAGGTGATGCCCACGTCTTCGAGCAACTCCTTGAGTTCGTTGACCTCCACCAGGTCCGGTGAGCTAAAAATGAGTTTCATTGGTGGCAATTTGAACCCTAAACGAGCCAAATCAAATAAAATTCTTCCCTCGTCGCGCCCCGGTAGCGTCAGACAGCTAATGCCGAATTGACTTTCCCGCCGCAATTATTTGAAAATCAATGACCGATGAAATTTAAAATCCTTTTCGCAATCGCCTTTTCCAGTTGTCTCGCCGCAAATGCCACCGTTTACGATATTTCCAAACTCGGCGCAGAGGGCGATGGCCAGAATGTGAATACAAAAATCATCCAAAACGCGATCAATTCGTGCGCACCCGGCGACACGGTTTTTATTCCGTCCGGCACCTTTGTCAGCGGCGCGCTGTTTTTGAAAAGCGACATGACGCTGCAAATTGACGGCACGCTCAAAGGCAGCGAAGACATCGCCGATTATCCGCTCATTCCGTGCCGTTACGAAGGCACCGAAATGAAGTGCTACGCGAGTTTGCTCACCCTCGGCAAACGCGATCGCTCCGGACCTTACAATATTTCAAACGTCATTATTACCGGCACAGGAACGATCGATGCGTCCGGCCTGGTGCTCGGGCCCGCCGAAAAAAAGGCTTCTGGCAATCGCACGCGCGGCCGTGTGATTTGCCTGATGAACGCGCAAAACATTACTGTCAGCAATTTGACCGTGAGCTACGGGCCGGCATGGACCGTTCATCCGATTTACAGCGACCATCTCGTGTTCAATAATTTGAAATTGATTTCAAAAAACCCGAAAGCACGAATCCCAAACGGCGACGGCATTGACCCGGATTCCTGCACCCATGTGCTGATCGAAAATTGTTATTTCCATACCGGCGACGATTCTATCGCCATCAAATCCGGAAAAAATTTAGAAGGTTACACGATTGCAAAACCGACCGAGGACATCGTCGTGACCAATTGTGTCGTGGATGGTTCGAACGGCGGCATCGTCATCGGCAGCGAAATGTCCGGTTCAGTGCGGGACGTGCTCGTGACGGATTGTAAAATCAGCGGTACGACATGGGAAGGCCTCGATATCAAAAGCAGC
>JASHZU010000476.1 GCA_030042375.1 Verrucomicrobiia bacterium | reverse complement strand
GACCAATCCTGGAGCTGGTCCACCGCCTGGCAGGATTCCACGCCCAAGTTTATCGGCAAACCGAAATATGATGCCGACCACAAAACCTGCACGGTGAAAGTGAAACTGGAACCAAACACGACTTACGGCTTCTGGCTGAACAGCCAGCGGTTCCACGGTTTCCAGGATGCCCAGGGCCATCCAGCCATTCCCTATCTGCTCGCGTTCAAGACTGCGGGAGGTTGAATCGTTATTGGCTGAAGCTTTCCGGCGCGCTTGACTTGTCTCGGGCGCGCCGTGATTCTTCGCACATGAAGCTGGCGACATACTTTTCATTGGCCGTTACGTTTTCCATCGCCATTCTTTTCCTGGCCGGCTGCCAAACGGCCTCGCCGCAAAAGACCGGCGCCATCGAACTTTTCAACGGCACTAATTTCGACGGCTGGACGTTTTGCATGAGGAGCAATTCGCCGCCCGAAAAGACCTGGAGCGTGACCAATGGCGTGATTCATTGCACCGGCCGGCCCTACGGTTACGCGCGCACCACGCAGAGCTACCATGACTATAAGCTCACGTGGGTTTGGCGGTTCATCAAGGTCGCGCCGCATGCCGACAACACCGGCATGTTCGTCCACACCCAATTGCCGGACATGGTGTGGCCCGAATGCATCGAGTTGCAGGGCCAGTACCATCACCAGGGCGATATGATGCTGCATACCGGCGTCAGCGCGGACCGTTACGCCATGGCCGGCAAACGCGCCACGAATGTTCCCCAAATCGGGCCGCCGAATGAAAATCCCGTTGGCGATTGGGGCACCAACCAGGCCATTTGCAGCGGCCAGAACATCACCCTGTTCGTGAACGGCAAGGAGATGAACCAAATTACCGGCTGCAATTTGACGTCCGGTTACATTGCCATCCAATGCGAAGGCGGCGATATCGAAGTCCGGAAAATCACTTTGAAGCCGCTGGAATGAATCCGCTCGTCACGCCGAAACTTTAGTGAAGGCGGATCCTGTCGCGCCTTCCGCCTTGTGAAAGTTTTGTTTTTTCTGCTATAACCCTCTCACGGGGGAAGGAGGGGAGCGAAAGCTGATCTTTGCATCAGAAAGATGTTCATGGATGAGACAAACCATATTTATCTTGGCCGTTATCGGGGCTGCCCTTGCAACGTCACCAGGGCATGCTCAAGTTCAACTAACGCCGGGGCCAGCCGATCCAACCGTCAGGCCGCCCGAAGAATTCTCTACGCCGTCGGCTGGGATCTGGAATGATGAGGTTGGTGGAGGTTTTCGCTCCAGCGTCCAGACCATCAGCCTTGAGGTGGCTGAGGCCACGAGTGTAAGGATATTCGGAAGCACACAGCCCCACGAACTGGCTTTGGCCAGCCTTTCCTATGGTCACATGCTGGGCGGAGTAAAGGGGGAAGATCGTTGGTATCGCGGTAATTGGGAAATCAGGGCAGAATTATTCGCTGGCGCCCAATTTTACCCCTCCGCCGATTGGCTCGTTGGATTGACTCCTCATTTGCGATATAACTTTGCCACCGGGACTCGCTGGATTCCTTTTGTTGACGCGGGCGCTGGTGTTTCCGCTACTGAGATTGGACCGCCGGATTTGAGCGGCACTTTCGAATTTAATTTGCAGGCAAATCTCGGTATGCAGTGGTTTATGCGGGATGATCTTGCCCTCAGTTTGCAGGTCGGATACCTGCACATTTCCGATGCCGGTATCCACCACCCAAATGATGGTGTGAATTGTGTGAAAGTAATGGCGGGCATCAATTGGTTTTTCTGAATCATCCGGGCTATGCGTGTCCGTCCTTTCGGCTGCGATGGTTGAGGCCTTCGGCCTCAGAACGCTCTCTTGACTTATGCCGTGAGTGTCGCAATGCTTCGCGCGTGAAAACTGCCACAAATCTTTTGTTCGCCGCGATTTTTTCCATCGCCCTTTTCGTTACCGGATGCAAAACCGCCCAGGACGATGCGGGGAAACCAGCACAATCGGCGACCGCAGCAGTTCAACTTTTCAACGGCGCGAATTTCGATGGCTGGACGTTTGTCATGAAGGGCGATGCCGACCCGATGCAGACCTGGAGCGTGGGCGATGGCGTGATTCGTTGCACGGGCCATCCTTTGGGTTACATCCGCACGACGCAGACATATCACGATTACAAGCTGACCTGTGTGTGGCGCTTTGTGAAACTGGACCCGAACCCGAAGGTGAATAACACGGGCATTTTGGTCCATATCGTGCCGCCGGACAAAGTTTTCCCGGAATGTGTCCAATGCCAGGGGCTTTACCAGCACCAGGGGGACATCATTTTGGAAGGCGGCGCCAACTCGGACGGCCATCAGGTCGGCAAGAAAACGTTCACGATTCCGCAACTAGGTCCGCCCAATGAAAATCCCGTCGGCGAATGGGGCACCAACCTGGTTTTCTGTGTCAGCAACAACGTCAGCCTGTTTGTGAATGGCAAGGCGATGAACCAAATCACCGGCTGCAATCTCGCGTCCGGCTACATCGGCATCCAAAGCGAAGGCGGCGATATCGAAATCCGCCAGCTCACTTTGGAGCCGCTACAATAATTTCCGCAAATGTTAAAACGCACCGCGCTTTTTTCCGCGCATCAGAAGTTGGGCGCGCGCCTCATCGATTTCGGCGGATGGGATATGCCGGTCCACTATTCGGGACTGATTGCCGAGCATCTGGCCGTCCGCAATGCCGCGGGGGTTTTCGACATCTCGCACATGGGCGAAGTGACCGCCTGCGGCGCGGCGTCGGAAGAATTTCTTAACAGCGTTTTGACCAATGATCTCCGCAAGCTGGCGTCGGGCGAGGGCCAATACACGTTGATGTGCAATGAACACGGCGGAACGATCGATGATTTGTACGCCTACAAACTTTCCACGGACATTTATTTCCTGGTGGTGAATGCGTCGCGCACCGAGGCGGATGTCGCCTGGCTGAAGGCGCAATGGGAAAAGTTTCCACGCCGCAGTGAAGTGAACCTCACGGACGCTTCGCATAATTATGATGCGGTCGCCATCCAGGGCCCGCGCGTGAAGGATTTCATCAACGATTGCATTCCCAGCGAATCCTGCGCCGCCATGCGCGTGCATCACGTGACTGACTTGAAGAAAAACGAGATTGCGGAGTTTCCTTTTGAGTCCGGCGGGGTGCTCGTTTCGCGCACCGGCTATACGGGCGAGGATGGATTTGAAGTGGTCGGGGGCGAGTGTGCCATCCAGCATGTTTGGGAAAAGGCCCTGAAATTCGGTGAGCCGTTTGGCATCAAGGCCTGTGGCCTGGGCGCGCGCGATACGCTGCGCACGGAGGTTTGCTATCCGCTTTACGGCCATGAGCTGGATGAACAAACCACGCCGATCGAAGCCGGGCTTGGGCATTTTGTTTCGCTGGACAAAGGCGAATTCATCGGGCGCGCCGTCCTGGCGGAGCAAAAGGCCAAGGGCGTGAGGAAGAAACTGGTGGCGTTCAAGATGATGGATAAATGCGCGCCGCCGCGGCCGCATTATCCAATTTGCGTGGGCGGCGCGAAGGTGGGGATCGTGACCAGCGGCACGCAAAGCCCGTCGCTGGGCATTGGCATCGGCATGGGCTATGTGCCGCCGGCCATGGCCAAAGGCGAAATTGAGATTGAAATCCGCGGCAAATGTTTCCCGGCGGTCATTGTGCCCAAGCCGATTTACCGCAAAACGGCTTGATGCTGCGACCATGACTTTTTCCATTTGAGAAATGGCAGCAACCGCGTTAGTGTCCACGGGAGATTTTTATATGAGTGACATTCCATCTGACTTAAAATACACCACATCACACGAATGGGTGCGGGCCGCGGGGGACACGGCCACCATCGGGATTACCGACCACGCGCAAAGTGAGTTGACGGACATCGTCTTCGTCGAGGTGCCGGAAGCCGGGCGCAAAGTGAAGGCGGGCGACGCCTGCGCCGTAGTGGAATCGGTGAAAACCGCCAGCGACATTTATGCGCCGCTGGGCGGGGAAATCCTGGAATCCAACAAAACCGTCGTGGATGATCCCGCGCTGGTGAACAGCGAACCGTACAAGGGCGGCTGGCTGTTCAAAATCAAGCTGAGCAATCCCGCCGAATTAAATTCGTTGCTATCGCCGGAGGCTTATAAAAAGCAGGTTGAAGGGTAGGGGGCGGCGGCAGAGTGTTAATGGTCGAGTCGCGAAGCGACGCGGCCGGTCCACATGGACGCAAATTGCGTGAGCATGACGGAAAAGAAAAAGAGGAAGAATCCGATGCTGACTTTGATGCTGGCCACGCCAGTGGATTTCACCGTGAGCACCAGAATCGCGACCACGAACACATCGAGCATGGACCATTTGCCGAGGTGCGAAACGAATTTGTAAAACGATTTGGCCTGGTCCGGCGTGAGGCCGGGATACAGCCAGAGCGCGAGCAGCGCGTTGATTTTCACGAAGGGGAAACAAATGGTGAAAACAAAGAGGATTAAAAAAAGGAAGAGTTCGCCCGCACTCCAAAGCACGATCAGGCCGCGATAAACCGAAATCTGGTTATTGAACAGCCAGAGTTTGTTGACGACGGTGAAGGGAAGGAAGATGCCCGCGACAAAACAGCTCATCGAGGCGATAAGCATCAGGATAATCGTGCAACCCGCATGCAGATTGACGGTGATGAGTGCAGGGCTTTTGGCCATAGCTGCGCCAAATTATAGTGGAGGCAGCCGGCGTTGACAACCCGCCGGGAGAATTACTTCACCAGCGTCTTGCAGAATTTCTCAATCCGTTCGAGCCCTTTTTCGATGTTGGCCATGCCGGTGGCATAGCTGAGGCGGATGTAATCGTCCGCGCCGAAGGCAATGCCCGGCACCGCGGCGACCTTTTCCGCATCGAGCAATTTCGCACAGAAATCGGACGACTTGAGGCCGGTCCTGGAGATGTTCGGGAACAGATAGAACGCGCCTTTGGCGTTCACGCAGGAAATTCCCGGGATGGAATTTAATTTCTGGTGCGCGAAGCGGCGGCGCTTGTCAAATTCCGCGAGCCAAAATTTCAGATGGTCCTGCGGGCCGGTGAGGGCGGCGACGCCGCCTTTCTGGGCAAACGAGCAGGGGTTGCTGGTGCTGTGCGATTGCACGGCGTCAATCGCTTTGGCAATTGGTTCCGGCGCGGCGAGAAATCCCAGGCGCCAGCCGGTCATACTCCACGCTTTCGCAAAGCCGTGGACGATGATGGTATGCTCGAAATGCGCAGGCGAGAAGCTCGCGACGCTTTTCACTTTCGCTCCATCATACAGCAAATGCTCATAGATTTCGTCGCTCATGATGAGGACGTTTTTCTCCACGCAAATATCGCCCAGCGCCTTGATTTCCTCGGGGGTGTAAACCGACCCGGTGGGATTGCTCGGCGAATTCAAAATGAACAGCCGCGTGTTTGGCGTGATGGCCTTGCGCAATTGCTCAGGCGTGACCTTAAATTCGGTTTTGTCGGTCGTCTCCACGATGACCGGCTTCGCGCCTGCGAGCTTGACCATTTCAGGATAGCTCAGCCAGTAGGGGGCGGGGATGACGACTTCATCCCCCGCTTCGCACGTCGCGAGGATGACGTTGTAGCAGGAATGCTTGCCGCCGTTTGAGACGATGACCTGCGACGGCTTGTAGGTCAGGCCGTTCTCGCGCTTGAATTTTTCGGCGATAGCTTCGCGCAATTCCGGGATGCCGCTGCTGGGCGTGTATTTGGTGAAACCGGCAGCAAGCGCCTTGGCCGCGGCATCTTTGATATGCTGCGGCGTGTCAAAATCCGGTTCACCCGCGCCGAAGCCCACAACGTCTTCGCCGGCGGATTTCATGGCCTTGGCCCTGGCGTCGATCGCCAGAGTCAGCGATGGCGACAGCGAGGCGGCGCCTTTAGAGATTTTATAATTCATCATTGAGCGGCGGGAAATTTACCCCCAAACGGGCGAAATTCAAGAGAGGAATGGAAATGGTTCGTCCTCCCCCGTCAAAAAACGGCTTAAACTTTTCTGGACAAAAAAAGGCATTAGTATAGGATTAGCGACTGGACAGGGCTGCATTGGCGGAAAAACAATCTAAAAATTTATGAATGAACCGTCTAAAAAAAACGAAGAGGGCTCTGCCGCGCCGGCGGTAATGTTCAGTACCATTTCCGTGGTGTGCATTTGTGCCACAATTGTCATTGTCGCTTATTTGACTTCCCCGCGCCCGGAAGCACGACGGCTTTGGAAGCCCCTGCTCATCGATACCAACGGCAACAGCATCACGTTGCCGGAATCACGACAGTTGGAATTTTGGACTCCCTCTGCGAAAACGAAGGATTACTTGCACACTGAGAAAGGGCAGGTAGTGCCGACCGAAACATGGCAGGTGCTTTCGAACGATGACCCGGTGAGCCAATTTGGCAGTGTCCTCCACACAAACTCGTACATACTCGGTTATCGAAGGGTGGAAGTCTGGGGTCAGGGCACGACGATTTACAAACCGGGCTGGTGGTGGACATTGAACGTCTATACCAATTACACGGCCAACGATTTGGCGCGCACTTATGAAGCCTTTTGGAAGTCCCACCAGGTCATGTTTATCGAGGAAATTGATAATCGCGGTATTGTTGACAAATAATCGAAGCCGGTTTTTTGGGGCCGGCGGCGGGCGCTCAACGATATCCGTTTGCTTCGTATAGTTTCCGCACTGATTCCCGCGACAGGACGATAATCGTAAACACGCCGAGGGCCGTTCCCAGCGGAAATTGCATGCAATCAATGGCCGCGATGACCAGTGAGAATGTGCGGTGCTTTCGCTCCCGCAAAAAGAATCCGGTCATCACATTCAGGATGGCCAAAAGCACCAGCAGCGCGCCGAAAAACATAAAAAAGACCAGGAAAAATCCGAAGACCGCTTCCGGCGGCGGGCCTCCTTTTTGATTCCCCATAAATACCGGGTTGGAAAAGAAAAAATGGAGAAACACGTAATCCGCAAACAGAGCGAGAATCCCAAAAAACGAAAGGCCGGCGGAAACGAAATAGAAAATCGACAGTAAATTCAAATGGTCCTCATCCACACTCCGCTGGTTTGCCGGCAGCGGAGCCATGGGCGGGATGGGAGGCGGTTCGTTCATGGCTCAAGGAATGGGGACAGGATCATCCTGCATCCCGGCGTCATCCGGCATGAGATTTTCATTGATGACTTTGGCTGCCGCCAATTGTCCATGGTCATCATATCGCAACTGGATTACCCATCCAAAGACTTCGCCGGGCCATTTGCCTTTCGGGAGCAGCTTGTCCGGATTGGCGCCCAGTGCCTGAAGCAGATCGGGAATCGCCTCATGATGCCAGCAAATGAGAATATATTTGCCATGCGGTTTGGCGCGAA
>JASHZU010000475.1 GCA_030042375.1 Verrucomicrobiia bacterium | reverse complement strand
GGTTATCCGTTTAAGAAACTGGCCATTGCTGCCTGGCACACTGGCTGAATTGAAGAAGGATCGCGAATGTTTGGACGACAAGTAACAGAACTCGAACTGCGCAAAAAAGCCCTGCTGCTGGAGAGTGAACACAACCGGCTCCGGCTGCTGAGTGAAGTTGAGCAGTTACGCCGCACATCGATTGTGCCGGGACTTTTAGAGGGCGTGCGGAGCAAGCTGGGGCCGTGGGCGTTGCCGGTAAGCGCGCTGGCCGGGATAGTATTCGCGATGCGTGGTCGGCGGTCCGCCTATGGGGAAGGCTTTTTAGGGACTGCGCTGGCTGTGGTGCCGCCGTTGGTCAAGTTATGGCGCAATTTTATGACGCGCCGCCGGCGCCAGAGTGAGAGCGAGTATCAGAGCGAATAGCGCACGGGAACCCCGGGCGAAATCCTGAAAAACAAACATTGAAATCCTTCATCAGAAATTTATTGGCCGTCGGCATTGTTCTCGTGGCCGGCGGTTGTGCTTCACCCAATGTAAATCCCCCTAGCGCGGGACACGGCATGGGTTATGTGGATTTTTATGCCACGGATGCGGACGACCTGTTTTGGGACGTGACTGACCTGAAGCAGAACAAAAAAGTTTTTTACGAATTTGATCCGCTTAAGGAACCGATTTTGCGGCTGGCGTTCAAGCCGGGGCAATATGAGTTGCAGGTCAATTTTCTGAACCATGTCATCGCGTCGCCGGGGACAGCGGAAGTGGACGTGCAAGAAGGCATGATTACGCCGGTGATAGTGACGTTATTGCCGGCGGGCGATGCGCTTTATCAAACGAAAAGAACCGCGGCGGGATCCACCTATTACGGAACTTATGGCCGGCGCACCAGCATCTATGATAATCCGGCCACGAGCTACGAAGTTGCCCTGGAGCCGCAACCGCCGCTGCCGTACCAGCGCAAAGAGCAAATGTCCTACGCTCATCCTCCCGCCCAATAAATTTTCCGGCTCAGAATTGCATTGAACCTTCCAGGCCGATGGAAAAGCCACGGAAGGCCCCGCACCAGAAATAGCCGCCGCTCACGCCAACCGTTTGGACCTTCCAAATCCGGCCCAGGATATCAAACATGATGCGGCCATCGGTCTGGTAATAATAACTGGTTCCCAGGGCGTTGCGCAGTCCCTGGTACAAATCGGTGCGGGCAATGTCGGCGCCAAAATGCATCGGGGCATCGAGCGGTTTCCATTGTGTAAGGTAATCAAGGTCAACTTTGTTGGCCCAGGCATCGGATTGGCTTTCGAAGCTCAGTGAATCGGTCGAGCGCGTGATGGGCCGGGTATTGAAATAGACAAAGGTGGAGGTGAACTGCGGAGTCCAGCGCCCAAAAGTTTTTTTGTAGCGAAATTCGAACCCGGGGGCCAGGGAATAGGTGTTGACGTTCCAGTTGACATATTGCCCGTTTTCCACGACCGCCTCACCCGCGCCAGTATGCGCATGAAAATTGTTTTGTGTGTAAGCGTACAGCATGCTGAAGGTGGGCAGGATGCTGAAACCGCTGTCTCCGAAATAAATTCTCGGCCCCAAGCCCAGCGCCAGTGCTATCGTGTTGTAATCGGATTGGTTGCCCGCGAGAACGCTGTTATTGAAATAATCGGAAAAATGGCCGTAACCCACACCACCCTCGAAGACGGGCGCCCAGCTCAGATACGTTCCGATATCGAAATTGGTGTCGTCCGGCGGGCGCTCGAAAAGCGGCGACCAGAGCTGGTTGGTGGCGCCAATGGGGACGGCAGACCGCAATTCAGTTTCCCAGGGGATTTTGTAGATGCTTCCGGAGGTATTGTTCAATGTCCAGCCGAACCCGGCGCGGGAGGCAACGTTCTGGGTGCCGAGAATGGCGGTGGCCTCGACACGCTGGCCGATGGCCATGTCCAATTGGCCCAGCGCCCCGGGCGGCAACTGGGCATGGGACGTGAGCGCAGCCAGGAAGAGAAGGAGCGCGACCATTCCATTTCTGCCAGCCTTGTTTGAAGTTGCCAATCGAAAAATCATTTGCTGGTCTTTTTTGCCTTCCGGGGAGGCAGGGGTTGGATCATTTCGAGCGTATGCTGCCCGACAAATGTAGGCGCGAGCGTTTGTTCCAATCCAAACCGGCCGTCCTGCGGACTCTGGGCGGTATTGAGTACCTGAGGCAGCGGGTTGAGCCACATTTCACCCCAGCGATGCTGCGAAGCGGGGCGCCGCAATTGAGAAGAATCCACCAGGCCTTGAACCTGTACCAGAATTTGCACCGCCGCGCCAGTGCCTAAAGGCTTGTCCCAATTTTCCCTGCCCCATGCCTGCAAAACATCGTTGGTATCGAAGGTCATTAACCACGCTTCATGCCTGAACCGGGACCAGGCGTAAACGAATTTGAACCAACGCATGACGGGAAAATTCGGGCTGATACCCAGTTGATTTTCCGTGATGCCATTGTGTTCGTACAGGAAGACAAAACCGCCGGGAGAGGCCGAAACCTGGGACGGGACCCCTACGTTTTTCAAGACGTCGCCCAGAGTGCTTTTACCGGTGGCGATTTTGGGCGTTGGGGGAAGCGGCGGCCCGATTTCA
>JASHZU010000474.1 GCA_030042375.1 Verrucomicrobiia bacterium | reverse complement strand
GCAAATTGCACTTCCACACCGCGCTTGCCCAGTTCATCGGATAACTCGCGCACCTGGTGCTGCGCCTGCGCCACCGCCATCCCGTAACCGGGTACGATCACGACCCGTTGCGCGTAGGCGAGCAACAGCGCCGCTTCATCCGCCTGGATGGGCTTGACCGTGCCGGCCACCCCGCCCGCCGCCGCATGACTCCCGCCGCCCGAACCAAAAGCGCCGAACAACACATTCGTGACCGGCCGGTTCATCGCCTTGCACATGAGCAGCGTCAACAACGTGCCCGAAGAGCCGACCAATGTTCCGGCCACAATCATCGCTGAGTTGTTAATCGCAAAACCATCCGCGGCCACCGCCAGGCCCGTGAATGAGTTCAACAACGAAATGACGACCGGCATATCCGCGCCGCCAATCGGCATGACCATCGCAATGCCGAAAAACAGCGCGAGCGCAAACATGACGATAAACGCCGTGGAAGCGTTCGCCGAGTCGGTGTTAAAGATGAGCCAGCCGCACAATCCCAGGATGACCAGCAAAATCAATCCGTTCAAAAAGTTCTGGCCGGGGAACGTCATCGGCTTCTCGAATTTACCCTGCAGTTTCAAATACGCGATGATGCTGCCGGAAAACGAAAGCGAGCCGATGAGCGTGGCAAAAAGCATCGGCACGATAATGAACGCCGTGACTGTTTCTGCGCCGCGCGCGTCACGCAGAAATTCCTGGCTCGCGACGAGCGCTGCCGCGCCGCCGCCCAGGCCGTTGAACAGCGCCACCATCTGCGGCATCGCCGTCATCTTCACCGAATACGCGCCGGCCGCGCCGAGAATCAAACCAATCACGATGCCAATCGCAATCAGCGTGTAATTGAACGTCCAGCCCTGCGTCCAAACCCACGCGCCATTCGGTTTATGCAGCGCCACCAGCGCCACAAACATGCCCGCGGCGGCGATAAGATTTCCCATCCGCGCGGTTTTGGGCGAACTCAAAAATTTGATGCCGATGATGAATAAGGCAGCGACACCAATGAAAATGAGCGAGACGCTGGAACTCATATTTATTTCTTTTTCCGAAACATATGCAGCATGCGGTCCGTGACCAGGAAACCGCCAAACACATTGGCCGAACCAAAAACCACCGCGATAAATCCAAACACCTGCTGCAATGTTGTGCTCGCGTCCGCCAGCACCAGGATGCCCCCGAATAAAATGATGCCGTGAATGGCGTTCGTCCCGGACATCAGCGGCGTGTGCAGCATGGAGGGAACTTTCGAGATGACTTCAAACCCCACGAAAATCGAGAGGATAAAGATGAACAAAATGTTGGTATCCATATTATTTGCTGTTGAGTTTTTGATTAACGATTTTGCCGCCATGCGTGATGAGGCAGGCATTGATGATTTCATCGTCGAGCTTGAGCACAAACGCCTTTTGGTTCTTGTCCCAAAATTCACCGATGAGGTTAAAGAGGTTCTCGGCATAAACCTGGCTGGCATGCAGCGGCACGCGGCCGGGCATGTTCGCGATGCCAATAATCGTCACTCCCTTGCGGTCGATGATTTTATCATACGCCACACCTTCGACATTGCCGCCGGTCTCCACCGCCAAATCCACCACCACACTGCCCGGCTTCATCGCATCGAGCATTTCCGCAGTGACGAGCACTGGCGCCTTGCGCCCAAACACCTGCGCCGCGCAAATCACCACGTCGGACTCGCCGCATGTTTTTTTCATCGCCTCGCGCTGTTTCTGGATTTGTTCTTCCGTCAATGCCTTCGCATAGCCCTCTTTGGTCTGGCCCGTCTCGCCCAAATCAATCTTCAGGAACTGCGCGCCGAGCGATTTGACCTGTTCTTCTACCACGGGTCGTGTGTCGTAGGCAGTTACTTTGGCGCCAAGCCGTTTCGCCGTGGCAATCGCCTGCAATCCCGCCACGCCCACGCCGATGATAAAGACCTTGGAGGGCAGGATGGTGCCCGCCGCCGTTGTCATCATCGGGAAAATTTTATTGGAATGTTCCGCGGCCAGGATGACCGCTTCATAACCACCGAGGTTTGCCTGTGAGGACAGCACGTCCATCTTCTGCGCGCGGGTCGTGCGCGGGATAAATTCCATGCTGATGGCGCTGATATCACGCTCGGCAAATTTCTGGATTAATTCTTTTTCGTTGAACGGATCCAGCATGCTCACATGGATGGCTTTGGGCTTGAGCCAGGCGATTTCTTCGACCGGTGGTTTGCGCAGGCGCAGAATGACATCCGCCGAGCTCAGAAGATTTTTCCGGTCATGGCTGATGACCGCGCCGGCCTTGGCGTAATCGTCATCGGGAAAGCCCGCGGCCACGCCCGCGCCGGATTCGACCTCGACTTCCGCGCCGAGCTTAACAAATTTTGCGGCGCTGCCGGGCGTGATGGGCGCACGGGTTTCGCCGGGATGAATCTCTTTGGGGGCTGAAATTTTCATCCTTTATCCTCAAGTTGGGTCCGAGCTGAATTTAAAGCAAAAATTCAGAATGTCTAATCCTCAGTGAGCCGGTTCAGCATGGACAATTTTCTTTGATTCGATAGAATCGTACGAATGGGCGAACCAGCCAGACGGAAGTCGGCGCGTGTGCCTGCGTTATGGCAAGACGATTGCTAAAACAGCATTCGTTTTATGTAAGCTCAACAGGCAATAACGGCGAAGGCCTCGATGTCGCGAAAATCCCTGTATTTTGCATGGGTTTTTTGAGACGGGGAAAAGTCTGCGCCGCTAGGGTCCTCAAATTTAATGTCGCAAAATGTCCAGTAAGGCCAAATCGCAACCGACCAAACGGCTGCTCGAAAATTACGGGCACGGCGGTTTTTTCGATGAAATGGTCGATGGCCATGGGCAAATCCGTCCGCATTACCAGCAGTTCCGGGAGCTCTTTCAAACGCTGACCAAAAAGGAGTTTGAGAACAAACGCCAGTCCGTCGACCTCGCGTTCCTGCGCCAGGGCATCACGTTCAATGTCTATGGCGATTCCGCCGGCGCCGAGAAAATTTTCCCCTTTGATTTGCTGCCGCGAATCATTCCTTCCAGTGAATGGGAAAAGATCGAGCGCGGCCTGGTACAGCGCATCACGGCCCTCAACCTCTTCCTCCACGATATCTATCACGAGCAAAAGATTTTGAGCGACGGCGTCATCCCGCCGTTTTACGTCCTGTCCGGAAAACATTTCCGCCGCGAGTTTGTGAACTTCAATGTGCCGCGCGACATTTACATCCACATTTGCGGCACGGATCTCATCCGCGATGACAAAGGCAATTATCTCGTCCTGGAAGACAATGGCCGTTGTCCCAGCGGCGTCAGTTACGTTTTGGAAAATCGCCGTTCGATGAAGCGGACCTTCCCGGTCATGTTCGAGCGCGCCGGTGTCCGGCCTGTGGAACATTATCCGCAGGAGTTGCTCAAGATGTTGCAGCATATCGCACCGACGGCCGAACCGACGGTCGTGTTGCTCACGCCGGGCTGCTACAACTCCGCTTACTTCGAGCACACTTATCTCGCGCGGCAGATGGGCATTGAGATTGTGGAAGGCCGCGACCTTGTCGTACGCGACGCGCGCGTGTTCATGCGCACCACCAAGGGGCTTCAACCCGTCCATGTCATTTACCGCCGCATTGACGATGATTTTCTCGACCCGACGGTCTTCCGCCGTGACTCCATGCTGGGCGTTCCGGGCATCGTCCAGGCCTATCGCGCCGGAAATGTTTCCCTCGCCAATTCCATCGGCACTGGCATCGCTGACGACAAGGTCATGTATTACTTCGTTCCGCGGATGATTAAATATTATCTCGACCAGGAACCGATTTTGCCAAACGTCTCCACTTATCTGGCCAGTGAGGAAAACGACAAAAAATACATCCTGGAAAATCTCAGCAAACTGGTCGTCAAGTCCGCCAATGAATCCGGCGGCTATGGAATGTTGATGGGACCCAAGGCCACGAAATCCCAGATTGAAGATTTCCGGAAGAAAATTGAAGCCGAGCCGCGCAACTTCATCGCCCAGCCAATGATTTCTCTTTCGCGGCACCCCACTCGCGTGGATGGAGACGCTTATTTCGAGGGGCGCCATGTGGACCTCCGGCCCTATATTATTTATGGGGAAAAAATCGTTGTCGCTCCCGGCGGCCTCACGCGCGTGGCCTTGCGCAAAGGCTCGCTGGTCGTCAATTCCTCCCAGGGCGGCGGCAGCAAGGACACATGGGTTTTGTACGGAGACCAGTAGATGCTAAGCCGTGTCGCCAATTCATTGTACTGGATGTCGCGCTACATCGAGCGCGCGGAAAATATCGCGCGCATCGTGGATGTGAATTTGCAGTTGCTCCTCGATTTCCGGAACCTGAATGAGGAGCGCCTCGCCCAACATTGGCTTCCGATCGTCCAGACAACCGGCGACGAAACGCAGTTCTTTTCGCTTCACAAAAAAGCCACCGGCAATGCCGTGACGGAATTCCTCGTTTTCCAGATGGAGAATCCGAACTCCATCGTGTCTTCCATTTTGCAGGCACGCGAAAATGCCCGCATGGTCCGCGACCAGGTCACGATTGAATTTTGGGAGGAATTGAACCGCCTCTACTGGTTCGTCAAAACGCCGCAGGCACGCAAAGCCTGGAACGAAAGCCCCAGCGAATTTTTTCAGCAAATCAAAAGCAGTTCACTGCAACTGATTGGTTTGACCGAGGCCACTCTGATTCACAACGAAGGCTGGTGGTTCCTGCAAATCGGAAAATTCATCGAGCGCGCGGATAAAACCTCGCGCATCCTGGACGTGCGCTACCAGGTTTCCCCGCAAAACGGAGCGCCCGTGAACAACAGCAACCCCGACACCGGCGAGGCGGACGTGCTCGAGTGGTCCGCGATTTTGCGTTCGTGCAGCGCCTGGGACGCCTATAAATCCATCTATGGCGCCGATGTAAACCCCCGGCTCGTCGCCGAATTTCTTTTGTTCAACGAAGATTTTCCGCGCTCCGTCCGTTTTTGCGTAGCCGAACTCAATCGCGCCCTGCGGCGGATTTCCGGCGTGGCGGAAGGCCGCTTTTGCAACAGTGCCGAAAAACTGGCCGGCCGCCTGGTCGCCGAATTGCAATTCAGCACCCTGGAAGAAATTTTCGACCTGGGGCTGCATACCTACCTGGATCAATTGCAAACGAAGTTAAACGACATCGGCGGCGCGACATTCGATGCCTACATTTTCCAAAAATTTAATAATCTCGAAGACGAAATTATGGTACAACAGGAAGAACAACAGCAGCAGCAGTTACAGGCACGCATAGAAAGAAAAGAGAACGCATGAGTTCCAACGCAAATCTAATCCCGTACATCAACGTCAAATTGTCCCTGCTGGGATTTCCGCCCGTGGCCACGGCGGAAACCTCCGGCATGACCGATATCCTCTCCACCCTCGTCGCCCAATACCGGGAGAAGGAACGATTGCTGGCCAACCATCTTTGCCCAGTGGACCAGCGGATCCAGACGTTTCTTTTTGATTATTTGCAGGATTCGCCAGTGCCCAAATTGCCGATGCGCACGCTTGTGCTGGACCGGCCGGGTATGGCGCGTGTGCTATCGCTGCCTGCGGACCGTGATCATTTCAGCTCGGAAATCATCAATTCCTACCGCCTGTCCAACGGCGTCTTGCATAATCCCAAGAGCGATCGCCGCACCACCCATGGTATTTTCCACGTCACTGAAGGCGGATTGCCCGTACCCGATGATAAAACCGCGGTGCCCAAAAATGTTTTCGCAAAAATGCTCTCTCTGGCGTTTAACCCGCCTGCTGACATCATGCGTCTGCCCTTCACGGCCACCCAAAAACGTCAGGCGGAGTGTTTTGTTTCACTCCTGATTCGTC
>JASHZU010000473.1 GCA_030042375.1 Verrucomicrobiia bacterium | reverse complement strand
GTCCGCCTCACCGGCATATAGTCCCCTGGCAGGTGACAAAATCACCGCCAGACTCAATAGTAATTTATTTTTGTGCATAAATTCACCCTCTTTTTACCGTGAATTGCGGGCCGATGCTTTGCGCCAATTGCCAATCACTCACCGCCTTTTGCCTGGGATTGGCCAAACATTGGCGTATGACTAACAAAGAAGGGTTAGCCTTGGCCAAAAGGCGGTAAGAGGGTTTGCCCGGATTGATGAAAACTAAAGTCGTATTATGAACTGGATGACTGCTGAAGAAGCGCTTGCACGTTTGCGGAGCGGAATGCGCGTGTTCATCGGCTCTGGATGCGCAGCGCCGCAAAAACTGGTTTCAGCCCTCGCTGTGCGTGGACGCGAGTTGTTTGATGTTGAAGTCGTCCACATCCTTACGTTTGGGGAGGCGGAGTACGCGCGGCGCGAGCTGCTTGCAAATTTCCGTCATAATGCATTTTTTATCGGTCCCAACGTGCGCGATGCCGTCAATGAAGGGATCGCCGATTACACGCCGATCTTTTTGAGCGATATTCCTGCGCTATTCCGGCAAAAGAAAATCCATCTTGATATTGCCCTCATTCAAGTCTGCCCCCCGGACGCTCACGGTTTTTGCAGCTTTGGTGTCTCAGTGGATGTGGTGAAGGCCGCGGTTGAAAGCGCGGATTATGTTATTGCCGAAGTGAATCAGAACATGCCGCGCACTCTCGGCGATAGCTTTATTCATATTTCAAGGCTGGATGCCCTCGTAGAAAGTCATTTGCCAATCCTGGAATTTTCACCTCAGCCACCGTCGCCGGAAGCTGAAAAAATTGGCGAATTTATTGCGTCGCTTGTTGAAGATGGTTCGACACTGCAAACGGGCATCGGCGAGATTCCCAGCGCAGTCATGGCGCGCCTGATGGACAAACACGATTTGGGAATGCATACCGAAATGTTTACCGAAGCAGTGATTCCATTGATTGAGAACGGCGCGATGAACTGCCATCGCAAAACCCTGCTTCCTGGCAAGATTGTTACGTCATTTTGTTTCGGGACTCGCAAACTATACGATTACATCCATAACAATCCGCATTTTGAGTTTCACCCTACGGAATTCACGAACGATCCGTTTCAAATCGCCCGCAATGCAAAAATGGTGGCGATCAGTTCGGCGATTGAAGTGGATTTAACCGGCCAAAGCAGCGCCGATTCGATTGGTGACAGATTTTACAGCGGTTTCGGCGGGCAAACCGATTTCATGCGCGGCGCGGCGCACAGCAACGGCGGCAAGCCCATTCTCGCATTGCCTTCCACGACCCGAGACGGGGCCATTTCCCGCATTTCCGCGCGGCTCAAACCCGGCAGCGGTGTTGTTACAACGCGAGCCGATGCACATTATATCGTGACGGAATTCGGCATCGCCGACCTGCATGGCAAAAGCGTGCGCGAACGGACGCTGGCGCTCATTCACATCGCGCACCCGAAATTTCGTGACGAATTGATGCGTGAAGCTCGCGAACGAAAGTTAATCCATCCAAATCAGATCGCATTGCCGCCGGGCCTGCTGCCCTATCCAAAAAAATATGAGACGGATGCGGAATTTAAAGGCGGATTAAAGGTCCATTTCAGACCGATTCAGCCGACCGACGAAGCCCTGCTGAAGGAACTGTTTTACTCTCATTCCGAGCAAACGATTCTGAACCGATATTTCGCCCATGTCCGCCATCTATCGCACGAACAGGTTCAAAAATTTGTAACATTGGACTATCGAAACGACTTTGCTTTGGTCGGCATAATCCCACACGAGGGCCGCGAGCGAATGATTTGTGTTGGGCGTTATTTTCGAAATCTCGCCGGCAGCGATGCCGAAGTCGCCATTACCGTACACGACGATTTTCAAAATCGCGGTATCGGCACCTTTCTCGCGCGAACGCTTGTAAAGATTGCTTCAGAAAATCAAATCACGGCCTTCATTGCCAACGTCCGGGCAGACAATCATGCCATGCTTCACGTCTTTCAAAAAGTGGCTGGCAAACTTGAGACGAAGTTGGAGGCAAACATTTGCCGTATCCGTTTTGACGCTGGCAATTTACAAACAGCAAAAAAGAGTCGCTGTTTGGCAACAGACGTGGAGTACAAATGAGGGGCACAACGTATAAAGTAGGTATGAATCGAACGCGAAAGACATTCAAAGCATCCGGGCCAGCGGCTAATAGAAGGGCATCAGGCTCGGATGCAAAAGAAACGGAAATCCCCGAGTTCCCCCATTGTTCCGGCGACCCTTCGCTTTATGTCGCGGAAATCCACTGCCGTGCCGAAACCGTTACGCCGGTACTCAAAGAAATTCCGGGATATTTGCCTGATCACGAAAACAATTAACCAATCTAGCTTATGAAAACCGATACGAAACTGAAAGAGGCCTTAGTGGCACAGCTTAATTACTGGCTGGGCGGAAGTGCCAGCAACATCGAGATTGCAGTCAATGATGGCATTGTATCGCTTCAGGGATGTGTGCCTACTTACGAAGAAAAAAAAGAATGTGCAAAAATCGTTCAACGGATAGGCGGGGTCAGGCAGGTAGTGGATGAAGTCCGTGTTGAAATTCCTGAAACCAGGCGACCCACAGATGCTGAAACTGCGGCAGCGGCCGTCAATGCCATCAATTGGATCACGACCCTTCCGCCAAATTCCGTCAAAATAACGCCACACGCCGGGCGGCTTATCCTTGAAGGGGCTGTGGAAAATTGTCTGCAAAGAGAAGCGGTGGAGTACGTGGTTCGCCATTTGCCGGGTATCTCCGGAATTAACAATTTAATCACCACGAGACCCCAGCCGTTGCAATCGCGTAAATCAGCTTTTGAACAGCACGAACTAGCGGAGGCGGGTTGATAGTAAAAGAATTCTATGAATACGCTCACGAAAGAAAAACTCTCAAGGCAATTTGGGGCGCCCGAGCAATTGACCGATTCTTACGCTAATGCGGCGGCGGCTGACGCTCCGACGAGAGGCTTCAAAATTAACAATGTTTTGGTGGCGATCAGGCCATCCAAATATTCTGCTGACGCATTGAAATTCGCGGGTTGGATGGCGTCCCAGTTCGGTTGCGACATCACCATTCTGCACTCGACACCGCCGGGCCGTTCCGCGCCCGGTACTCAGGCGTTGCGGGCGGAAATCTCCAGGACGACGGACCTTACCGCCAATCAAGTTCGTGCGATTCTTATCCGTCAGGAAATAAAGGATTTTTCACCGATCACAACCGCTGTCCGCGATGAACACGCAGATTTGATTGTGATTCCCGAGGATTTTTTCAAACCGTCTGTTTGCTTTTGGCAAACCAGCAGGATGGAGAAATTAATCCATCACGCTCAATGTCCAGTATTGATTGTTGGCGGTAAATCTATGCCGTCTCTCAACAGTGAGGTGCCCTATGCGCGAAAAAACTCTAAATGACATTTCGTTGGACTTTCGCGACCTTTATCAAAAAGGATGTGCTGCTTTTGGCCAGGGCGACTTCAACCAGGCTATCATTTTAGCATAGACATAAATCTTGAACTCGCTAATGCATTGGCGGAAAGCGGGGAAGTATCCAATGGTCTCGTGATTTATGGCCACCTTCTGAAAGAGTTTCCAGAAAACCAAGGGGTGATTCGCACTTTAAGCACAGTCGCCTTTGAAGGGCATACGATCCGCCAAAAACCTCCTCGCAATAAGCCGATGTTCCAAAAGCCGGTCCTCACGCATTCTTAATTGGCGTCTGAAAATAGCCCAAAATAAATTTCTGTGCGGTCCCAACTCGCCGCAGGTTGATCGGGCGCATTGTTGGGACACGAGGATCTACATCCGCAAAATAAGATGTTTAGGACGAGCAAAACCGCAATGATTTTGGGGCGAAACTGCGAAATGATGGAGTCTCCAGGCAAAGTCTTTCGATGAGGAGTCCGAACGATCATGGCTAATGCCCGTGGTGCTTAATGACGTATTGAATGATGAATAAACAGCCGTCGCAAATCGCGATAATGGCGAAAATAGTTTTTAAGGCCATCGGGTTTGAGTAGCGGCTTAGATACGGTGCGAGCCGCGCGCCAAAAACGCATCCCAATCCTGTAAAAGCCGCGATGTTCCACGGGATTCCGTGGAGAAAAAATTGATGAATGAGAGTCAAATAAATGGAGTTAATCGAAAGCAGCACCACTCCCAGTCCGATGCAAGCAGTCACATTGACCCGATAAATGAGCATCAAAAGAGCGGCAACAAGTTCGCCTTCACCAATGGCCACCCAGCCGGTAATGAGCCCGCCGACCGCGGAAATTAAAAAGAGAGGCCACGCCGCCCTTGAAGGAATTTGCATGACCGCCGTCGATTTCACGGCCTTCCGCGAAAGCACAATTGTCAGAACGCCAAGCAAAATGGAAACCGGGCCAAAAAGCAGTTTGACCAACAATGGATTGGGATGAATCACCAGGGAGCTGATAGTGCTGCCAATCAGCAGGCCGGGGACGGTCAGTTTCAAGGCACGCAGGGGAACCACTTTTTTCTGGAGCCAGCCGATGGCTCCGCTGGTCATTCCCCAGGACTGGCTGGCGAGGGCGACCTTCAGGGCAGTCACCGGATTCATTTTGAAGATGAAAATGATGACGGGAATAAAAACAATGCCCCCGCCCACGGCGGAGATGTTTCCCAACACTGCGCCGCAAAAACCCACCCCAATAAAGACCCAATTCTGCTTAAATAGACCGACGGGATCAGGAGCCAAAAGGATGTAGCCGACTGCCCAGCAAACGACAAAGACCAGCAGCCACCAGGACCAATACCGAAAACTGCGTCCGATGATGAGGTCGGGAGCTTTCTCACCTGGCACCGGAATGCCGGATAAATTTTCGTCAATTGGCTTTGTGGAATCCATTCAACCTTGGCCGCCAACCTGAACCATCATGGCCATTAAATCAAGCCTGAGTTTCGCAACAGGTTGAAAGACCATCACACAGAAACAAGTTTGTTGTAACGGTCGGAAACATAATCCCAGTTAATCACATTAAAAAATGCGGTCACATATTCCGGCCGACGGTTCTGGTGCTTCAGGTAATAGGCGTGTTCCCACACGTCAATGCCCAGCAACGGCTCCTTGCCGCTGCTGATGGTTGCGTCCTGGTTGGGCGTCGGCTCGATTTTCAATTGCTTGTCGGCATCCAAAACCAGCCACGCCCAGCCGCTGCCGAACACACCTGTCGCAGTTTTGGTCCATTCCTCTTTAAACGCGTCAAAGCTGCCAAAACTTTGGTTAATGGCCGAGGCCAGCGCACCCTGGGGAGCACCCGTGTCCTTTTTAAGCATCAGCCAGAACAGGGAATGGTTGTAATGGCCGCCGCCCTGGTTGCGGACCGCCGTGCGGATTTTTTCAGGAACCGCATCCAGGTTTTTGAGGATGTCCTCGATGGACATTTTTGCCACGTCGGGATAATCCGCCACCGCTTT
>JASHZU010000472.1 GCA_030042375.1 Verrucomicrobiia bacterium | reverse complement strand
AAAACCGGATGTTTTGTTTGCCATTGCCGGCAGCGGCGAAGAACAGGAAAAATTAAAAAAACTCGCGGATGAATTGGGGATTGCGGCGAATGTCCGCTGGCTGGGCTGGCTGGGTGACATGACCCCCTTTTATAAATCAATCGATGTCCTTTTGTTTAATTCAGATTGGGATGCGATGGGCCTTACCCCGCTGGAAGCTATGAGCTATGGTGTGCCGGGAGTGTGTTCAGTGATTAATGGGGGATTAGGTGAAATCCTGGACTCGGACAAGGTCGGCTATCTCATCCGCTCCCATGATACGGATGCCATGGCGAATTTTGCGTTGCGGTTGCTGGACCATCCGGCGGAAGCCGCAGCCATAGGCCTTGCGGGAAGGGAACATCTTCAAGAAGCTTGCACTCCTGCGCCCATTGTCGAATGGCACGTGCAGGCATTGCGCGGAAAAATTCAGCCCGAAGTCAGGAAAGAAGTGGCTGCGCCTGAAATATCGGCGAAACAAAAACATGCCGCCCTTCTTTTTCACCGGGTCGGTCCCTATCATTTTGCCCGTGCTCGCGCCGCGGGCAAACAAGTAAAAACCACCCTGATTGAAGTATTCAAAAGTGATGATGTGTACGGTTGGGACCCTGTCCCGGGCGCGGATGGTTTTAACCGGGTGACACTGTTTGAAAAAGATTCGCAGGCCAGGAGCAAATTGATCAATGGCATCCAGGCCGCGCTGGCTGAGTGCCGGCCCGAGGCGGTGGCCATTCCCGGTTGGGCCGATGCAGTGGCTTTCAGCGCCATCCAATGGTGCGCCGCCAATAGTGTTCCGGTCGTGGTCATGTCGGAAACGACCGAATGGGATGAACCGCGCGTGGTCTGGAAAGAATGGGTCAAACGGCGGGTCCTCAAGATGTGCACCGCCGGGCTTGTTGGTGGAAGGCCGCACGCGGATTACCTGGCCCGGCTGGGGATGGCCCGTGAAAATATTTTTCAGGGCTACGATGCTGTGGATAACGATTATTTTGCGCAAAAAGCGAAAGAAGCCCGCACGCAGGATTCGCATCTCAGGAAACAATTGGGGCTGCCGGAAGATTATTTTTTGGCCAGCGCGCGTTTCATCGGCAAAAAAAATCTTTTGAATCTCGTTCGTGCCTATGCCCGGTATCGGGAACTGGCGAGAGAAGCCAAACGGGAGAAAGTTTGGGACTTCATCCTGATGGGCGATGGTCCCCTCAAAGACAAACTGTGTCAATTAATTGCCCGCCTGGGACTCCAAAAGTCCATCCTGTTGCCCGGCTTTAAACAGTATTATGAACTTCCCTCTTACTATGCGCTGGCCAAAGTATTTATTCATGCCAGCACTGTCGAGCAATGGGGGCTGGTCGTCAATGAAGCCATGGCTTCCGGCTTGCCCGTCCTGGTTTCCGACCGTTGCGGCTGCTCTCGCGACCTGGTGCAGGACGGGGTCAATGGATTTATGTTTGACCCTTACGATTCCGAACAAATGGCGCAGATGATGTTTCGCGTTTCCGACCCGGCTTTTCCCCTTTCCGATTTCAGCGCCGCCAGCGCCCGCATTGTTGCCAATTGGTCCCCGGAGCGCTTCGCCAAAGGATTCAACCAGGCAACCCATGCCGCCTTAAACAGTTCGCAGTTTCAACTTGGGCCGTTTGACCAGGTGCTCCTGCATCTGCTCTTGAGAAGATAAGTGGGATGTTTCCATTTTGACTGATGAACGTCGTTCACGTTACTTCCTGGCTTTCGCGCCGCGGCGGCGGAGTCCCGCCCGTGATCTGGGCGCTGGCGCGTGAAACCCGATTGCGTGGCATTCGCGTTTCCGTCGCAGGATTAAAAGACGGATGGGTGTCGGAAGATTGCCGGGATGGTGAATTTATCGCGGCGGATATTGTCGGCCCGGCAGCCTTCGGCTTTTCTCCCGACTTGAAGAAGCAATTACAGATGCAAACGCAATCGGGTGGAATTGTCCATAGCCATGGGCTTTGGATGTATCCGGGCCTGGCGGCCCGGGAATGCGCCGTGAAAAATCATTGCCGCCTGATTGTTTCGCCGCATGGAATGCTCGAACCGTGGGCCTTGAATAATTCGAGCTGGAAAAAGAAGCTGGCCGGACATTTTTTTGAATACAAAAATCTTCAAACGGCCGACTGCCTTCACGCCCTCTGCGCGCCGGAAGCGGAAAATATCCGGCGTTACGGCCTGAAGAATCCCATCGCCATTATTCCCAACGGCGTTGACATGGAAGAGTCTGCGCCATCCACTGATGCAATTATCAAAAAATTCCCGCAAATCAAAGACCGTCGCCGCATCCTGTTCCTCTCGCGTCTTCATCCCAAAAAAGGCCTGGAGAATTTATTACAGGCCTGGAAAAAAATGGCTCCCGGTTTCAAAGATTGGCAGTTGCTGATCGCCGGCAGTGGCGACCCGGCCTACGAAAAGGATTTGAAAAATTTTTCGGCGGATTTGATTTCTCAAAACCACGTCGTTTTTCTCGGGCAGGTTAATGGCGACGATAAAAAACAAATTTTGAGCGCTGCGAATGTTTTTATACTGCCGTCTTTCAGCGAAGGGTTCAGCATGGCCATCCTGGAAGCGGCCGCGGCCGGCCTGCCGGTTTTATTGACCCCGGAATGTAATTTCCCCGAACTGGCCCGCGCTGACGCCGCCATCGAAATGACCACCGACCCCGTCGAAATCGAAAAAGGCCTGCGGCAAATCCTGGAACTTTCGGACGATCAAAGAAAAGCCATGGGCCAGCGGGGGCGTGAACTCATCAAGAAGAGCTACACCTGGTCGGCCATTGCCGGGCAAATGTGCCGGGTCTATGACTGGCTGGCTGGGACCGCCGCCATGCCTGAGACTGTGAAGGTCAGTTAAATTTACTTTAACGTTAATGCAAGCACTTAAGTCTTTGGCTGCCAACATTGTAGCCACTTTCAAAAATTTGTAGCCAGTTGTGTAGCCACTTTACTTATTGATTATCAACGATGTAGCCAGTGTAGCCACTTTTATACGAATATACCAATCCCTATTGCTGACCGTTCCTATCTGTTTTTTTGAAAAGGATTTTGTCTCCCCTCTGGCTCAACTTTTGCTTAATATTATCAGTCGGAAAACCGTTATAAATATTAACGCTTTGGCGCTTTAGCGGTCTAATTCTCATTTAAGATGCCCGTTGACCTTTCATCCTATTCCTCGGCCCAATTTGACCGCGGCGCTGGTAAACTGCGCGAAGGCCTTTGGCTGCTGGTAAGCCTCGTTTTATTTCGGCTATGTCCTTTTAGCTTGTCGTCGTTAAAGAGCGCAGTGCTGCGCGCGTTTGGCGCCAAAATCGGCCGGGGCGTAGTCATCAAGCCACAGGTCAAAATTACGTTCCCCTGGAAACTGGAAGTGGGTGACTTCGTCTGGCTGGGCGAGGAATGCTGGCTCTTGAACCTTGACCGCATCGTTATTGGCAGCAACGTCTGCATTTCGCAGCGTGCCTTTCTCTGCACGGGCAACCACAATTATCGCGTGCCGACCTTTGATTTAATGGTAAAGCCAATCACGGTTGCCGATGGCGCGTGGCTGGGTGCGGGCTGCTGGGTCGGCCCGGGAGTCAAAGTGGGTTCGCACGCGGTCCTCGCGGCATGTTCTGTGATGGCGGGAGATATGGAACCATGGGGAATTTATCAGGGAAATCCCGCGGTATTTGTCAAACAACGCACCATCGAAACCCCGGAGAGTCGTTCCCGGGAATCACGTTTAAGCGTCAACTGAAACCGATATGGATACATCAACGCAAATCAAATCCAGTTCTGTTTATACAGCAGGTGCGGTCAAAATTTCCGTGCTCGAATGGGCGCTCATGATTTTGCCGTTCGCCTGGCTCTGGTTTCATTTGATTGACAACTTGAGATTGCAGTGGGCCACGGACCCGCAATACAGCTACGGCCTGGTTGTCCCGCTGTTGACCGCCGGGTTGCTCATGCGGCGCTGGCAGCGCTTTTCCGGCGTGCCACTGGAAGCCGGAGAACTGAAAAAAACCGCCTTGCTAACTGTTGCAATGATCTTTCTCATTTGCCTTTACCTGCCCACCCGTCTTCTCGAAGAAGCCGTTCCGGAATGGCGGCCCATTGGGTGGCTGCTGGCCGTCCAAACAATCGGTCTCACACTCTACGCCATTTATATTTACAAAGGCGGCGCCGGAGTGGCCCGGTTTGCGTTTCCCATCTGTTTCTTTTTCACGGCCGTTCCATGGCCAACCGTTTTTGAGCAGCCCATTATCCAGCACCTGAGCCGTCTCAACGCCGCCA
>JASHZU010000471.1 GCA_030042375.1 Verrucomicrobiia bacterium | reverse complement strand
AAGGCGACCGGTTCCACGGGCATCAACATCGTTTCAACAGTTTCGCCCGCCGGGATGACGTTTAATAATAGCTCGAAGAATTATTCATTCTCCGGCGCGGGTGTGGGCGGCGGCGCTTCTTTGACGATGAACGGCTCGGGCAGCGTGCTCTTTACCAATTCGGGCAATTCGTTTGCCGGCGGCATCAACATCAATAGTGGGACCGTCCAATTTGGCAATGGCGGCACCAGCGGAGCAATCCCGTCGACCGGAAATATCCTGGACAACGGCAACCTGGTCATTGACCAAAGCGGCACTGTGGTAGTGCCCAATACGATTTCGGGCAGCGGTACGATTACTGAGGAAGGTACGTCGGTTTTGGAGCTGACGTCTTCCAACAGTTTCAGCGGCACGGTTTCTGTGACCAGCGGCACGCTGGTGGATAACGGGGTTCTCTCCGGCACGTTAAACAACTCGCTGGGAAGCGCAATTGGCGGCGCAGGAACCAATACGGGCACGATCAATGCCAGTGGTTTGGTGCAGCCGAGCGCCGGCACGGGCTCGCCGTCAACCTTCACTGCCGGCAACTTGAGTTTGGCCTCAGGCGCAACGCTGGCGTTTGATTTGAACGGCGCCAACACGACTGCCGGCAATGGAATCAACGACTTCCTCCAATTGAATGGCAATCTCAGCGCCAATAACAACCGCGTTACCCTGAATTTCACCGGTGTACCAGTGCCGGGTTCGATCTACCCGATCATCGGTTTTAGCGGCTCGCAGAGCGGTTCTCTGAATGCGACCGTCAGCGGCACGCATTTCACGCCCACATTAAACCAGAACTCAAGCCCCATCACGGTGACCATCAATGGCTCGGGCGCGAATTTGAAATGGGATTCCACGGTGGCCATGACGAACAATTTATGGAACATCGGCACGTCCTCGAACTGGCTCAACGAGGGCACCGCCCTGCAGGATGTGTTTTACCAGGGTGACACGGTGATATTTGATGATTCCGTGGCCGGGGTAACCAACATTATCAGCATCCCGGCGGGAGTGGCGGTTTCGCCAACGGTTATTTCCAACAATTCGAGCGTGGTGAACTATAGCATCGACGGCCCGGGCCAGATTAACGGCGCGGTCAATATCTTCAAGCAAGGCAGCAGCACGCTGTTTCTTTCTTCGGACAACGTGAACTATTCCGGTATCGCCACAGTGTCAGGCGGCATACTGCAAGTGGGAAGCGTGAATGCCTTTGGAAGCGCAGGCACCGTGATGGTGACCAACGGTGGCACGCTGGATATGGATAACGAGGGCATCGGCAATGTCCCGGTGATTATCGCGGGCGCGGGCGTGGGCGGGAATGGCGCGATTATCAACAGCGTCTACACGGCCAGCGGCGATCAGCATGCCCTGGATACTGTGGAATTGTCCGGCGATGCCACGATTGGCGGCACGGGCCGCTGGGACATCCGCGTGAACGGAAGCCAGGACGCTTTGCTGACCACTTCGGACGGCGGCCCGCATAACCTGACCAAGGTGGGGACCAACCTGATTGCGCTGGTGACATGCACAGTTGATTCAAGCATTGGGAACATTGACATCCAGGGCGGAGAACTAGGCTTCCAACTGGCGGTTACCGCCGAAAATAGTTCGGGATGGTTTGGCCAGTTGACTCCGGGCACGCACACTATCTCGGTGGAAAACAATGCGACGCTGGAATTCAACACGCTGGGCTCGGCCTATCCGATGTACCAAAATATCAACCTCAACAATGGTTCGACGCTATTAAGTGACGACGGTAATAACGCCGTCTCCGGAAATACCACCTTGCAAGGCAACACTACCGTCAGCGTGTCCGGCAACGGCAGCAGCGCCGGGCTAATCTTCTATAGTCCCATCGAAGGCTCCGGTAGCTTAATTGTGCAGGCGGCATCGCCTTTGCAATTGGATAGCACCAACACTTATACCGGCAATACTTTGATCGAGTCGGGCTCGTTGTTATTGGTGAACGATCCATTTACAAGCCAGGATGCTTCAATCCTGGATAGCTCGAATATCATCATCGACGCGGGAGCGCTCCTGGATGTTTCCGGGACGAGCTCACAGACGCTGACGGTGACGAACAAACAGACCTTGCTGGGCGGTGGAACGATCAATGGCGATCTGATCGTTAGCCCGGGAGGCACCGTTACCGCCGGGTCAAGCCTGACGAGCATCGGTGTGTTAGATGTGACTAATAGCGTGGCTGACAGCATTACGTTGCAGGGCAATGCGTTCATGAAGCTGAGCCCGGCGGCGGGAACGAATGATATCATTGTGGCTACGAACGGGTCGATTGTTTACGGCGGCACGTTGACGCTGACCAATGTCTCGGGTTCATACGCCGTTGGCCAGAGCTACGAATTGTTCGAGGCCACGAATTATAGCGGCGCATTTACCAGCATCATCCCGGCAACGCCCGGATCCGGATTGGCGTGGAACACCAACAACCTGGCGACGAGCGGTGTTGTGAGCGTGGTGGCAGGTGCCGTGGTGCCGAAGCCGGGTATTACGAGTATCAGCCTTGTTGGAAACCAGCTGGTCATCAGCGGCACGAACGGGGTTTCCGGCGAACAGTATAATATCTTGACGGCCACCAACCTGTTGACGCCGCTGGCGGACTGGGTGGTATTGCCGACCGGCACATTCTCCGGGTCGTCATTTAACATTACCGCCACGGTGACCGGGACCGCACCGCAGAACTTCTATATGATTCGGGTGCCTTAATGGGGAAAAGAGAGTGAGCAGATATTGGCCGTCCCGCTGGCGGGCGATTTGACATCAAATCGCCCGCCATGCTAATTAAAGGCGGCCCGGAAAGTAAAAAATGAGTTTCTTCAATTTGTCGTTTCGCTCTTTAATCACCCTGGTTGCACTTCTGTTTTCGTTTCGCGCACCGGCGGAGCCGGGCACGACATGGTTCCGGGAGGCCAAGTTCGGCATCTTCATGCATTGGGGGCTTTATTCGCAGTTAGGCAATGAATGGGACGGCAAGTCGTATTATGGTTCGGGCGAATGGATTATGAACCGGGCGAAGATTCCTGTGACGCAATATGCGCAGGTGGCCGCGAGTTTTGACCCGACCAATTTTAACGCGCAGGAATGGGCGGATTTTGTCAAAGCTTCCGGGGCGCGTTACCTGGTGGTGACGGCGAAACATCACGAGGGCTTTGCGATGTTTGATTCCAAAGTGTCGCCGTTCAACATCGTGGACGCGACGCCTTATCACCAGGACCCGATGAAGGCGCTGGCGAATGCCTGCCGCGGCGACGGGTTGAAATTTGGATTCTATTACTCGCAATTTTTGGATTGGCACGAACCCAACGGCGGCGGGAACACGTGGGACTTCAATAAGACGAACAAGAATTACAAACTCTACTACGCGCAAAAGTCGGTCCCGCAGATCAAGGAACTGCTTTCGAATTACGGCCCGCTGGGGTTGATATGGTTCGACATGCCGGGTGGGATGAGCCGGGAGGAAACGCGGGCGTTCATGGACAACGTCCGCCAGTTGCAGCCGGACTGCCTCATCAGCAGCCGGGTGGGCAACGGCTTTGGAGATTTTCGTGATTTGGGCGACAGCGAATTGCCAAGTGACGCCATTGACGGTCCGTGGGAAGCGCTCTTCACGCACAATGACTCGTGGGGTTATGTCAAAAGCGACAGCGACTTTAAATCGCCGAAGGATATTTTACATTTGCTGGCATCGGTGGCTGCGCGCGGCGGCAATCTGATTCTCAACGTGGGGCCGGATGGCACTGGGCGCATCCCGGAAACATCACAGCGTTATCTGCGGGAGGTAGGAAGCTGGCTGAAGGAAAATGGCGACAGCATTTATGGCACGACGCGTTCGCCGATACCAGACCAGCCCTGGGGCGTGGCGACATTGAAACCCGGCCAACTTTTCCTACATGTTTTTCAACGACCAAAGGATGGCGTTCTTTTTATTCCAGGTTTTAGCGCGAAGGCAGAGCGGGCCGGGTTTCTAGCCAATGGAAAGAAATTGAAGATGGAACAGGACGGCGACGACTTGAAAGTATTTCTGCCGGACAACCTGCCGGATGATCGCGACACGGTGGTCGTGGTGGATTTTGCGGGGACGTTAAACGACACCTGGGCGACGATGCCGGCAATCATTTCGCGGCAATTCGATTCTTTTTCCATGGATGCGGCGCGGGCGCAGACGACCGGGCAGGCCAGCCTGAATAAATTAACGAGCAGCTGGTATTTCGGCAATTGGAAGCACGACACTTGTGTGCAGGACATGCAAACGCCGGCGGACGCGGCGATTTTTTCTTGTCGTTTTCTTGAGCCTGGCGACTATCGCGTCATTCTGGACTATGCCTGTCCTGAGGCGGACAAAGATAGTGAGGGAGTGGTGGAGGTGGCGGGAACATCTTTGGGCTTTGAGAGCTTGTTGACGGGCGAATATAACAGCCACGAACCGCTCTTGTTCATTCATCACAGCATAGGCGTTGTGACGA
>JASHZU010000062.1 GCA_030042375.1 Verrucomicrobiia bacterium | reverse complement strand
ACGTCGGCAATGTCCGTGCCCGGCAGCGGCGCCCACGTGACGTCGTGAATTTTTATCTGCTCGCGAACAATCGTGACATCGCGCACGTGATGCGTCTTGGGATTTAAAATGCCCAGTTCCACCGGCGTGCCGGCCTTGCCGGAAATGTGCTGCACCGCTTCATCCACGGACATCCCGGCGATGTCCCGGCCATCCACACTCAGGATGATTTCACCGCTGCGCAGGCCGGCGCGTTGCGCCGGCGAGCCGTCAATCGGCGCGACAATCACCATCTGCCGGTTCTTCATTTGGATTTGCACGCCCACGCCGCTCAATTCGCCCTTTTCGGTCGTGTGCAGTTCTTTAACCATCGCGGGCGTCAGAAAAACACTATGGCCGGAATCGCCCAACGAATCGACCATGCCGTTGATGGCGCCGTAGGTGAGGTTTTGCGGGGTGACCGCTGAACGGTCCACGTAATAGCGCTGGATGGTGTTCCAGGCTTCGGCAATGAGGCGGAAATTTGCCACGGCATCCGACGGCACAAACGCCCTCAACGACCAGCGGTCAAATACCATGCCCACGCCCAAACCAAATACGAAACAAAAAGCCAGCATGAAGGGGGGACGCAGGCTTCGCGCGCGCGGCCGTGGTGGATTACCATCGTTTTCGGGGCTCATCTTGTCGTTGTTGTTGCCGGTTCCAAACGGTTGTTGTTTGCCAACGGTAACATAACAGGCGAACAAGTAAATAACTGGATACCATCATTCTCATCCTCATCCTTAAGCCGGTTTTAAAAAATGGGGATGAGGGGGATTTTTAGTAACTCATGCGGTCCAGCTTCACTTTGCCGCGGAAGATCCAATAGATGCAAGCGGTATAGGTGAGGACGACCGGCACGCCGATGCACGCAATGATGAGCATGATGACAAGGGTCTTATGCGACGAGGCGGCGTTGTAAATATCCAGGGAATTTTCGGGATTGGGCTGGCTATAGACGAGATAGGGATAATTATTGACGCCGAACAATGCCATCAACGTGATGATCGTGGCGGACGAGGAAAGAAAGGCGAGCCAGTCGTTGTTGCGATGGAATTCGCGCGGGATGTTGGCGATGACCAGCATGTTCACCAGGGCGATGCTGAACAGCCACGGATGTTCTTTGAGGCGCTCGGCCATGCGCGGTTCATAGAGCAAGGTGGCCATCGTTGTGATTGCAGCGCAGATGACGAAAAAGATGATACAGTTCATCGCCCAGCGCCGGAGTTTATCGTGCAACTCGCCTTCGGTTTTCATCGTGCCATAAATCGCGCCGTGCATCATGAACAGGGCCACGGTAGTCACGCCCAGCAAAATGGGATAGGGCCGGAGCAGGCCCAGGAAGGAGCCGGCAAATTCCCCATCGGCGTCCACAGGGACGCCCGCGGCGATGTTGCCCAGCGCCACACCGATGAGCAAGGCGGACAATATGCTGCCGGCGGCAAAGCTGATGTCCCACATCTGCCGCCACCAGAGCATGGGCTGTTTGCTGCGAAATTCAATGGCCACCCCGCGAAAAATCAAGGCGAACAACAGCAACACGAACGCCATGTAGAAGCCGGAAAAAACCGTGGCATAGACATTGGGAAAAGCAGCGAAGAGCGCGCCGCCGCCGGTAACGAGCCAGACTTCGTTGCCGTCCCAAACCGGGCCGATGGCGTTGAGCATAGTGCGCCGCTCCTCATCTTTGGAGGTAAACAAATGCAGCGCGCCGATGCCCAGGTCAAAGCCGTCCAGCACGGCGTAGCCGGTGAAGAGGACGCCAACCAGGACAAACCAAAGGCTATTCAAATCAAAATGGTTCATTGGTTTTGAAATAAATTTTCCGGCAGGGCCAGTTTGCCGTGCGGCACAAGGTCGTCCGGGTTCGGGCCATGCTGGATTTTATGGTTGAGCAGATAAATAAAAACGGCGAACAGCAGAAAATAGATGAGCGTGAACAAAATCAGCGAGGCTAAAACGGTATTGGCCTCAACGACTTTGGATAAACCGTCGGGCGTTCGCAGCAGGCCATAGACAATCCACGGCTGACGGCCCACTTCGGCGCCGAACCAGCCAAGCTCGTTGGCCAGTTCCGGCCCCAGCACGGAGAAGACGAGAATCCACAAGAGCCAGCGCGTTTCAGCCAGTTTTTTTCGCAACCCGTAAAAGACGCCGAGCGCGGAAATCAAAAGCAGCGCGCAGCCGATGCCCACCATGCCGTGAAAAAACATGAAGCACGACGAGACCGGCGGGCGGTCCTGCGGGGCGAAAGCATCCAGGCCGGTGACCGTGGCATGGAAATCATGGTAGGTAAGAAAGCTCAGGAGGCCGGGCACCTGGAGACCGTAAACTTTTTCATTTTTTTCATCCACCCAGCCGATAATCGTTTCCGGCGCATTGGACGTGGTGTTGTAGAGTCCCTCAAATGCGGCGAGCTTAGCCGGCTGGTTTTTGGCAATGTCGCGGGCACTGATATCGCCGCTGATGCCTTGTGTCACGGAGGCAATCAGGGCGACGGTCAGGCCGATGCGTATCGAGCGAACGGCGAAATCCACGTGTTGTTTTTTCAGCAAATAATAGGCGCTGACGCTGATGACGAGAAACGACCCCGTCAGCCATGCGCCGCAAAGTGTGTGAAACAGGCGGTCCATGGAAGACGGGCTAAAGACCATCTGCCAAAAGTCCGTCACTTCGGCGCGCGCGTGCAACCCTTCGCCAACGATGTGATAGCCCGCGGGCGTTTGCATGAAAGAATTGGCCACGGTAATCCACACGGCGCTGAAATGCGCGCCGAGGCACACCATGCAGGTGGCAAAGAAATGCACTTTGCGGCTGACCTTATCCCAGCCGAAAAGCAGGATGGCCAGAAAGCCGGATTCCAGGAAGAACGCAAAGATGCCCTCCGCGGCCAGCGCACTGCCAAAAATATCGCCGACAAAACGCGAATACGTGGCCCAGTTGGTGCCAAATTCAAATTCCATGACGATGCCCGTGGCGACGCCAAGTGCGAAGGTGAGCGCAAAGACGTTCGTCCAGAACTTCGCCATTTGATGATAGACGTCGTTTTTGGTCTTGAGCCAGGCGGCCTCCATGATGACGAGCATGACGCCCAGCCCGATGCTGAGCGGCGGATAGATATAATGAAAGCCTATCGTCAGGCCGAACTGGATGCGCGAAAGGGTTAATACATCCATAGGCGACCAAAATGTGTTTCGCGCTGCAAAATGTCAACACACCAATCGGGTTGTAATTTAATCACGCGAAAGAGTTAACTTTTTCAAATAAAAATGGCTCTCCATCCTTTGCCAAACGATGGCCATTTTTTGCGCTAAGCGGCCATGGCATGCCCGGCGAGTCAGCCGGTGGTCCAGGCGGCCTGGAAATTGAAGCCGCCGGTAATGCCATCGATGTCCAGCACTTCCCCGGCAAAAAAGAGGCCGGGACAAATCTTGCTCTCCATGGTTTTAAAATTGACCTCGGCCAGGCACACGCCGCCGC
>JASHZU010000470.1 GCA_030042375.1 Verrucomicrobiia bacterium | reverse complement strand
TTTAGCGCTTTGTCGATAATACTCATAACATATCTCCTTTATTGGCTGGTGAAGGTTGGCCAGAAGAATCCCCGAATCCGGGTGCAATCCCCGATTACATGGATCAAGCAGTTGCGCCTGAAATTTCCATTTTGACCTCCCCATGGCCCCTAAAGTCTAACCCTCGCGCCCCGTTATGTCTACCGCAAACGGCGCTGGCCTAAGCTGCCTGGGATAGCAAATAAATCGCGCTCCGCTTTTAGCCATGGTACGGTGAATGAGCATAATCCATGCAAATCTTACATTTCAAAACCTCTGCCGATTTCCGGTGCTGGTTGGAGAAAAATCATGCCCAATCAGACGGACTTTGGTTGCGCATTTCTAAAAAAGACGGGGGCGAAAAATCCGTAACTTATGCTGGGGCGCTTGACCAGGCGCTTTGTCATGGTTGGATTGACGGCCAAAAAAAGCCCTTCGATCAACTGTCATGGCTTCAGAAATTCACCCCGCGACGCGACGGTAGTGGGTGGTCAAAATTAAATATCCAACACGTCGAACGTCTCACCAAAGCCGGGGCAATGACTCCGGCCGGACTGAAAGCAGTTGAGGCGGCCAAGGCTGATGGCCGATGGGAAGCCGCTTACGCTTCGCCTAAAAATGCCAGTCCGCCCGAAGATTTTCTGAAGGAACTCGCTAAAAATAAAAAGGCGAAGACTTTTTTCGCGACCTTGAACAAAGCAAATGTTTATTCGATTGTTTATCGCCTTCAGACGGCAAAAAAGCCGGAAACGCGGAAGAAAAGGATGAAGACGATTCTTGCGATGATGGAGCAAGGCAAAGCATTTCACCCTTAGCAGTCGGGCGCCAAACAGAAAATCTGATCCTCCCAAGCTCCGGAACCCAGAGGCCAAACGTGGCTAAATAAAATAATAAACTTCTGCCTCCTCCAATGCTTCCAGAATGTAGGGCCAATGGCTCCACAGCTCAAATGATTCGCCGCTTTGCAACAACACGTCTCCGTCCGCAGGCGTGGCCGTCAACCAGATGACGCCGCTTTTCGCCCGGATGCTTCTCACGCCGGAATTTTTTCCCAGTCGGATAACTTCACCCCGCTTCAAATGGATGGTCTTCGTCCGGGCACTCCGGCGAGTTGCAACCATGAGACCATGTTCCTCATTAAAAGCCATGAGACGAGCCAACCTGGGTTTAAAACAGAGCTTGCCGATTTCGGCCATCAAATATGCGCTACTTTGCGGTTTCATATTGTCCGGTGAACCGATTTGAGAATTATGCAGCCAAAAACGCCCAACTCCTTCCCCAAGGCTATCCAATTAACGGCGTCAATGTGCGAACTTTTCCCTTTGGGTGCCTGTTTTGAATTCATCGTCATGCTCCAAGCGTATCATTGTCCGCGATATCAAGAACTCCGGTTCTTGCTTTCAAATTCGGCAGCCCCGGAATTTAAAGTTGTGAAACGGAGCTGCTTTTTTACTGTCAATGAAAGCAGTGGCGAGTAATGAAGTACTGTGTATGGAACTGTGTATAAAAACAGCTCGTCATGCACAAGACTGCAATGCAGTATGGGTAATAACGCTTCCGGTTCGTATCGTTCAATGAACGCCGCACGATTTGTTCCAATGACAGCGCAACCATTATTTTGTTTTGGCCATCGCGGCGCGAGCGGCCATGAGCCGGAAAACACTGTTCGCTCCGTGCGCAAGGCCTTGGAGCTGGGCGCGGGTGGCATCGAAGTGGACGTGTATTTTGCCGACGGCCAGTTGGTGGTAATCCACGACGACACCTTGAACCGCACAACCAACGGCCATGGCCGCGTGATGAAAAAATCTTTCGCTTACCTCCGCTCGCTTGATGCCGGATTGGGCGAACACATTCCCACGCTGGCGGAAATTTTCGACACCGTGAACCGGCGCGCCGTCATCAACGTCGAACTCAAAGGCGCGCAAACCGCCGCGCCGGTGTCCGCGCTGATTGCCGAATACGTAAACCGCTACGGCTGGCGTTATGAGGATTTTCCGGTTTCGTCGTTCGATCACGCACGGATTCATGAAGTTAAGCAGTTGTGTCCCAAAATCAGCATTGGCGTGTTGTTTTCAAAAACGCCACGCGGTCTGGCAAAACTGGTGAAAGTTTTGGGCGCTTGGTCACTACACGCCAGCAAACGCTGCGTGACGCCAGGGCTGGTGGCCGCTGCGCATCGGCGCGGATTGAAGGTTTTTGCTTTCACAATCAACGCGCCGAAAGACATCGCCCGGATGAAAGCGCTGGGCGTGGACGGCGTCTTCAGCGATTTTCCCGAAAGAGTCGTTGGCTGATTCCAGAGGACAGGCCAAACGCATGCACAGGCAAAAGTGTCTAATTAATGACGGACTGCCCGGCGCGATGGCTTATCACCAGCTTTATGGTTGAAACCCTGTCCAAATAAGCCTTAACTCCCAAAGCTCTTATGCCATACATACTTTCTCTGGACGCCGGAACCACCAGTGTGCGTGCCATTGTTTTTGATCAGGAAGGCCGGATTCATTCAGTGGCCCAGAAAGAAATCCGCCAGATTTTCCCTAAACCGGGCTGGGTGGAACAAGACCCGCAGGAAATCTGGTTCACCCAAAT
>JASHZU010000469.1 GCA_030042375.1 Verrucomicrobiia bacterium | reverse complement strand
GATAAATTGCTCGAAATGATTTTGCTCCAGGCGGATTTGCTCGAGCTCAAGGCCAATCCCGACCGTCGCGCCAAAGGCAACGTCATTGAATCCGGCGTGGAAGCGGGTGGTCCTACAGCGACGGTGCTGGTTCGCAAGGGCACTCTTCGCGTAGGCGATATTATTTTGTGCGGCGAATATTACGGGCGCGTTCGCGCGCTGATTAACGAAGAAGGCCAGCGCTTGAAAGAAGCCGGGCCGTCGGTCGCCGTGAAAGTTCTCGGCTTAAACGGCGTGCCGGACGCGGGCCTGGAATTTTCCGTGGTGGAAAATGAAAAGGACGCGCGTGACGAGGCTGCCCAACGCGCATTTGAAGCCAAGGCCGAAGGACAGGAAGAGCGCAAGGTCACCCTGGAAAATCTTTTTGCCACGCTCCAGGCCGCGCAAAGTAAGACCCTCAAAGTCGTTGTCAAGGCCGACACGCAAGGCTCGGTCGAGGCGATTGTCGACGCGCTCAAGAAAATCGAATCGGACAAGGTCTCGCTCGAAATCATCCATAGCGATGTCGGCGCCATCACCGAAAACGACGTTGCGCTCGCGTCCGCTTCCAGCGGTGTTATTCTCGGTTTCCACACGCGCGTGGACAGCACCGCGGCTGAAAAAGCCAAGCGTGAAAGCGTCCAAATTAAGCTCTACGCTATCATTTACGAACTGATTGACGAGGTGAAGGAAGCCATGGCCGGCTTGCTCGAACCGATTGCGAAGGAAACCGTCGTGGGCTCGGCGGAAGTGCGCAAGATTTTCGAATTGTCCAAAGGCGTGCCCGTGGCCGGTTGCATGGTCACCTCCGGCCGTATCGTGCGCGGCAAAGTCCGTGTGCGCCGTCGCAAGGATGTGATTTACGAGGGCGTGACCCAGTCGCTCCGCCGCTTCCAGGACGAAGTGAACGAAGTCCGCGCCGGCATGGAATGCGGCATCCGCATCGAAGGCTTCGGAGAATTCGAAGTCGGCGATGTCATTGAATGCTATAGTATTGAGAAAGTGGCTGCGAAATTATGACTTTGATAGTTGAAGCTGGGAACGCTTCAACGCTTTAACTTCCAACTTTCATTATATGCCTACTCTCCGACATGAACGCGTGCGCGAACTGTTAAAGCGCGAAATCGGCGAAGCCATCCGCCGGGAATTCCACGTCAACGAAGCCGGCCTCATCTCCGTCAACGACGTGGACCTCGCCGGCGACTTGAAATCGGCCGTCGTCTTCATCAGCATTTTCGGGAACCCCGTCCAGCAAAAGCGCGGGCTGCAATTGCTCACGGACCATCGCGTGCGCATCCAGAACCTCGTCGCCCGCTCGGTCGTGTTGAAATACACGCCCACGCTCAAATTTGTTTTTGACGATTCCATTGTGCGCGGCAACCGCGTTTTGCAAATCATCGATGAGTTGGAGAAGTCCCAGTCGTCTGCGGAAGGTGCGGGAACGAAATGAAGTCCTATCCGAAAATCATCGATCGCATCATCGAGGTCATTCGCGAGCATAAAACCTTCTGCATCGTCGGCCATATCCGGCCCGATGGCGATTGCGTCGGCTCGCAGCTCGCGCTCGCCATTGCCTTGCGCAATGAAGGGAAAAAAGTCACGTGCTGGAACGAAGATGCCCTCCCGCAGAAATATAAATTTCTCGATTCCGAAGGCCTTTTCCAAAGGCCGAAACCCGGGAAGAAATTCGATTGCGTTATCGCCACCGATTGCGCCAGCTACCCGCGGCTCGGCAAGGCCGGAAAATATTCCACCAACCGCAAGGTGCTCATCAACATTGACCACCACGAAAGCAATCCGCGTTACGGCGATGTCAATTGGGTCTCGGCGCGCGAACCTTCGTGCGGCGAATTGATTTACCGGCTGCTCAAAGTGGCCCGCTGGCCCATTACCAAGCCGATTGCGGATAACTTGTTCGCTGCCGTTTCCACAGACACCGGTTCGTTTCAATATCCCACGACCCGGCCCGGCACGTTTCACGCCGGCGCGGAACTCGTCACGCGCGGCGCCGATCTCGAGAAGATTTGCGATGAGGTTTATCAATCTTATCCACTCTCCCGCGCGCGCCTTCTCCGCCATCTCTACAATCATTTCAAGCTGACAGACAACGACCGCATCGCCTATTTGTGGCTCAAGAAAAAGGATTTCACCCGCACCGGCGCGGAAAGCGACGACACCGAGGGCCTGATTGACCATATCCGCGACATCAAGCCCGTGGTCGTCGCGTGCATCTTTGAGGAAATTGAACCTGAACTGACCCGCATCAGTTTGCGTTCGAAAGATCCGAACGTGAATGTGAACGAAATCGCCGCGCAATTTGGCGGCGGCGGCCATATGGCGGCGGCAGGCGCGCGCATCCCCGGCAAACCGTTGGCTGTTCAGCGCCAGGTCATCGCCGCCGTGAAACGCGCGTTGGCGGCGGTGAAGTAATCGGTGGGGCGAGAGCCACGCGTGGCCTCCGTCGAGCCCTGGTTGAAAACCCCGTAGGGGTGACAGATATATAGCCCCGGGATTTATCCCGGGGTAAAAGGCCAAAAAAGTCATTCCATATCCGCGGCAGCGGGCGAGTCGGCGAGCGTATCTGCCTATCCCGCCGAACAGCCCGCGGGTGCTACCCGCCCAATATTTTCTCAATTTCCTTAAGTTCATCTTGGCTGAACGGAAGATTTTTCGCGGTCCCAACACAATCATCTACCTGCTGCGGCTTGCTCGCGCCGATGAGGGCTGAGGTCACTGCTGGCTGCCGCAACACCCACGCCAGCGCCATTTGCGCGAGCGATTGCCCGCGTTGTTTCGCCAGGGCATCGAGCGCGCGAATACATTTCAATTTCTCCGGCGTGATTTGTTCCGGCTTCAGGAAGCGCGGATCATGCCCGGCCCGCGAATCCGCCGGGACTCCATTCAAATAGCGGTTCGTCAACAACCCTTGCGCCAGCGGCGAGAAGACAATGCCGCCGATGCCTTCTTTCGACAACGTGTCCAGCAGCCCGCGCTCCGGCGTGCGTTCGAACATGCTGTATTTGGGTTGATGAATCAGGCACGGCGTGCCGAGGTCGCGCAGCAGTGCGGCGATGCGCGCAGTTTGTTCCGGCGGATAATTCGAGATGCCCGCGTACAGCGCCTTGCCGCTCCGCACCGCCTGGGCCAGCGCGCCGGCGGTTTCCTCCAGCGGCGTTTCCGGGTCGAGCCGGTGATGATAAAAAATGTCCACATACGGCAGTCCCATGCGCCCCAGCGATTGGTCCAGCGACGCCAGCAGATATTTGCGCGAACCCCAGTTGCCGTACGGGCCGTCCCACATATCGTAACCCGCCTTGGTCGAGATGATGAGTTCATCGCGATACGGCATCAGGTCCAGCTTCAACAACCGGCCAAACGTTTTCTCTGCCGAACCGTAGGGCGGGCCGTAGTTGTTCGCCAAATCGAAATGCGTGATGCCCAGGTCAAACGCGCGCCGGGCGATGGCGCGGGCATTTTCAAATGAATCCACGCCGCCGAAATTGTGCCAGAGCCCGAGCGAAATGAGCGGCAGCTTGATGCCCGACCGTCCGCATCGGCGGTAAAAAGCGTCGTTAGCGTAACGGGTGGAAGCAGGCTGATACATAGTTGGCGGCAAACTTTGACACGAATTACACGAATTAACACCAATTTTTTCGTCGCGCGATTGCGGGACGCTGACTGAAAACCCCGAAGGGGTGGACGATATTAGCCCGGGGTAAACGAATCCCGATGTATCGGGATGAGTGCCACCCCGGGTAAAAGTCCCCCAATTTCCGACCCTCGATTCCCGCTGCGCGGGACACGCGAGGCCCGGCCACTCGGGGCGAGCGCGTCTCAATGTGGGCTGGCCGTCGAGCCCCGATTTCCAATTCATCATTCTTAACTCAACATTCATCATTTTTTCACCCCTCCCCCCTCCCCGGGGTCTTGTACAGGTTGGTATAGCTTTGTACTGCTTTGTACAGGGTGTAAAAAATCCGGAGATGATGGATGATGGTAGGGACGGCACGTGGCGCGCCACCGCTGCGCCGTCCGGGGTAGGGCGACGTTCTCCGAACGCGCCGTCTGAAAGGTAGGGCAGGGCACTCCGTGCACGCCGTCTGGATGGCAGCAACATAAAAAAGGATTTTTAAAAAGCTGCTTTAGTAGCCTTGAGTAGCCTTTAATAGCCTTTAGTAGGCTTGATCTGCCTTCGCGAGATAGACAGATGACAGAGCCGCCCCACACGCGTGTGCTGCTGCGCGGACGTCTGAAAGGTAGGGCGAGGCACTCCGTGCCTGCCGTCTGAAATAAGAATTCAAAACTTTGCATGCAGTGACGGGCATTTTATCGGAGAGATGGCAAAAGACTTAGTTCTTGAATACCGCTATTTTTGAACCGCAGATTTCCCCTTCCCGCTTTTGAAAATTTGACGCCAAGTTGTTCAGGCGCTCTGGATGTGCTTATACTGATA
>JASHZU010000468.1 GCA_030042375.1 Verrucomicrobiia bacterium | reverse complement strand
GCGAGGAGCAGCTTTTAAAAGAAAATTATGCCCGGTTGGACGTTTGTTCTATTCACATGGCCCGGCAATATGCTAAAAAGACGCCCGATGAACCGAACCACGATTGCTATTTTAACTGCGGCCATTTCTTTTTTTCTGCCATTCAATCACAGTGCACTCGCGCAAGATGCTGACGGCGGCATTTCTGATTCACAAATCCGCAGCATCGTGGAGCGTGTCGCCAAGCACCAGATCCATCCGCTCGCGGACGGCGATTATTCCGCCGTTAAAAGTTTGGATGACGCGAAAGCCGCTAAAGAGCCCGAAGGCATCATGTGGAGCTATCCCTGGGGCGTCACGCTTTACGGCATGGAGCTCGAGTCCGATGCCTTTGGCGATGCGGACACGGCGCAGTTCGTCACCCAGCACAATCTCATTTGCGCGAACTATTATCATTGGCTGGCGGGGCTGGAAAAACAGTTCGGTGACGATGGCAAGGCATTTGCGCGCACGACCAAAATCAAGCCGCTGATTTCGCTGGGAAATCTGGACAGTTGCGGCGCGATGGGCAACGAAATCCTGGAGAACATGATGCTCAATCCCAATAGCGTCACGCCGGAGGAAAAGGAAGTAGTCGCGCGGATTGCGGATTGGGTGGTGCATAAGCAGGACCGCATGACCAATGGCACGTTGTGGCGTCCGAAGGTAATGGACGGGACCGTCTGGCCGGACGATTTGTACATGGGGGGCGTTTTTCTCGTTCGCTGGGGGATATACAACCACGATCAAAAGTTCATCGACGATGCGGCGGAACAAATCATTAACCAGGCGGCGCTGGAGCAGGACAGCGACGGCCTTTGGTTTCACGGCTATTTCGTTTCGAAAAACCAGCACGCGCCCTTCAAGTGGGGTCGCGGCAACGGTTGGGTGACCGTCACGCTGGTGGAAACGTTATCGGCGATGGATGACAAGGACCCGTTGAAATCGCAACTGATTGACATTTTGAAAAAGCAGGTGGAAGGGCTGAAAAAAGTGCAGGCGCCGGATGGCATGTGGCGGCAGGTCCTGGACAAGCCGGATTTGTGGGAGGAAACCAGTTGCACGGCGATGTTCGCTTATGGCATCGCGCGCGCGGCCAATCGCGGCTGGATTGACGCGGACAACATGACGGTGGCGCGCAAGGCGTTTGCGGGCATTGCCCACCATGTCACGAGCGATGGGTCCGTGAATGGCACATGCCAGGGCACGAACATCGGTACCGATTTGGATTTTTACGTGGAACGTCCGCGCCCGGATGATGATCTGCACGGCCGCGGGCCGGTGATGCTGGCCGGTGTGGAAATTTTAGCCGCGAAAAAATAATTTTCCGGCGCTTTACACAAATTTGGAACAGGATTACAGTCGAAACATGGCTGCCGAATACGACGCAACTGAATTTATTGATACCGACTTCCAGGCCCACAAATCGCCCGTGACCGCGGGCGATTCGCTGCGCGCGCCGACGCGCGAGGACGTGGACCGCAAGGTCGTGGAGGCGCAGCAAAAGCTGGCCGAGCTCAAACGCGCGCAGGAGGAACTGGAACGCGAGCGCTCGTCGCTGGAAGAATTGCGCCGCCGCCAGCTCGAGTTTCAAAATGGCCGGCAGGAGATCATTCATCATTTGACGCGCGGCCTGGGACTGCTTGAGGAATCGAGCTTCAGCGCCCGTCGCGAAGCCGAGCAGATGGATAAAACCATCGCCGATTTTCGCGAAGCGCTGGGCAAGGTGGAGGCCGTCCGCGAGGAGGCCTGGACGAAGGAAAATTTTCACGTCGAACTCACCCGCGCGCTGACTGCGGTAGAAAACGCGCGCATGGAATGGAACTCCGCGCGGCTGAAGCTACCCGCCCTGGCCGGCGAAAGCGCCAAGCAACCGGAAGCGCAGCCGGTTCCGCAGGCCCCCGCGATGACGCTGGCGAATTTGAGTTTCGGCCAGCTCTGCAAATTCGGCCTGGCGCTGACCTGGCCGTTGTTGATTGTTGCCCTCGTCGCGCTGGGCGTGTTCGTCGCCATCCTGTTGCGCCATTGAAAGACGTCGTATGGCAGCGGCGAAGAAAAAAAAAGAGCAAAAGCCCGGGGCCGACCCGATTACCGAACGCGAACGTTCCCTGACCGAGCAGATTTCCTCGCTGGAAGCCGAAATCAAAAAGCTGGACTCGCAGCTTCAGCGCGGCAGCACAACCCCCAAGCTTCGTTCGACCGCCATCCCGCATGGCACGACCGTTTCCCGGAAGCCCGACGCGCCGCCGGCCAAAGCGCCCGCGGGCGACCCGGTCTTTGAAGAAATCAAACCGCTGAAACCGAGCACGGAGACGGATGCGCCGGACCGTTTCAACGAACTCGGCGTCCGCAAATACGATTTGCCGGCATTCTGGCAGCGCCTTCGCGACCAGTTCCGGCGGCCCACCACGAGCAATCCGCGTCTGGTGAATTACCTCGCCGCTGGCGGCGTCCACGGCCTGCGTCCCTTGCGTTACGAAAAGCGCGTGGCGCGCAACCGGTTCATTTTTATCACGACCATTTTGTTTGTGATTCTTCTTGGGCTTATCCTGGCCCTAGCTAAATTCCGTTAATGATGAAAACGACATCTCCTGTATTTTCCATCCCCACGCCGCTGGGGAATTTCGCTGCGGTCTATTCCGAAAATGGTTTGGCCAGCCTGAGTTTTCCCGATGCAAAAAACGGTTCATCCAGCCATGCCGCTGGTGAACAAAAAATTTCTCCCAGGGTTCGTGAGTGGCATCGCCTCACCGAAACAGCGTTGAAGAAAATGCTTACCGGGCATGAACCCAAGGAGCTTCCACCGCTGGACATGGTGGGAACGGAATTTCAAAAAAACGTTTGGCGGGCAATGCTCAAAATCCCTTACGGCAAGACGAAGAGCTACGGCGAAATTGCGCAAGCGGTGGGCAAACCTAAAGCGGTCCGGGCGGTAGGCGGAGCTTGCGGCGCCAATTCCATTCCGATTCTTGTGCCCTGCCATCGCGTGCTCGCCGCCAATAACAAGATCGGTGGTTTCGGCAGCGGCTTGGGCTGGAAATGCAAGCTGCTGGAATTGGAAGGAATGAGGTTTTAAACCACCACGTTGCTCTTGGTCGTGACGTTCAGGGTAAAGCGTCCGGCTTTGAGGTTTAACTTCAGTTTCGTTCCGAAAGCCTGCGACAGGTTTTTGGTGGTCAGCGTTTCCGATTTTTTGCCGGAGGCCAGCACTTTTCCTTTTTTCAAAAGCAAAGCGCGCGAAAAAACGGGCATGATTTCCTCCACGTGATGGGTCACGAGGACGAGTGTGGGCGCGTTTTTGCGCACGCCCAGGCGCTGGAGAAATTGCAGGAAATGCTCGCGCGCGGCGGGATCCAGCCCTGCGCACGGTTCGTCCAAAATGAGCACGCGCGGCCTGGCCATCAGTGCCCGGCCAATCAAAACCCGCTGGCGTTCACCCTGCGACAGCACGCGCCATTCGCGATTTGCCAGATGCGGGCACTCGATCTGTCGCAAAATTTTCAGCCCCAGGTTTCTGTCGGCATTCGACATCTTCCCCCAAAAGTCAATCATCGCAAACTTCCCGCTCACGACAGTTTCCAGG
>JASHZU010000467.1 GCA_030042375.1 Verrucomicrobiia bacterium | reverse complement strand
ACCATCAGCGAAAACAATTTCCAATTGTACCAGGCCATCAACGCCGCCGACCCGATCATTTGGAACCCGTTCACCACCAGGATGAACGCCACGTCCTGCACACCCGCGCGCACGCTGTCGATGTCCGACGTCATCCGGCTGATGATCCGCCCGAATTTGGTCGTGTTATAAAACGACATCGGCATCGTCATCAACTTGCGGAACAACTCCGACCGCATGTCATGCACCACCGCCTCGCCCAGTTCCAGCGCCAGCCGTTGCCGGAAATGCAGCGTCAGCATCGTAATCGCGGCCAGCGCAAAATATCCCGCCGCATACCAATAAATTTTATCGAGGTTCCTGCCCGAAATCGGCCCGTTAATCGTCGCCGCAATCAAATACGCCAGCAGCGGCAACTGCAACCCGCGGACAAACGTGCAAAGAAAAAGCCAGTTCCGCCTCGCCGCATACGGTTTCGTATAATCAAAAATTCGCCGGATCAGCTTGGCCTGCAGCGGTGCCCGGTCCGCCTCGCGCTCCTCGTTCGGGTTGTAATACGTAATGGACTCCCGCGCCGAGTAAACTCTCGCGCTTTTCGGCTGTGGTGTTTCCTGTTTTGCTTCCGCGCTCATGCCACTTTTAAATCATTCTCCTGCTCATCCTCTTTCTCATCCTCAACCACAGTTGACAGACGCATAACAGGCCGTTTTGTGTCGCGGTCGCTGAAATCTGACATTTGCGGTTCAATCCGCAAATTATGGCCTGCTTTCCCTTGCTGTTCCCTCTCCGCTCCCATCCGATGGGAGGGGAGAGGGTCAGGGTGAGGTGAGGGGCTGGCTAACTCTGCAACCAGCAACCTTGAAACTTGAAACTCTTTTTTCATGCCGCTTTCCCTTCCGGTTCCAGGTCCATGATTTGCAACAGCGCCGTCTCGTGATAAATGCCCGGGCGATGTGCTAACTCCTCATGCGTGCCCGTTTGCGTCAACCGCCCGTTCTCCAAAACCAAAATCTTGTCCGCCCGCCGCAGCAAGCTCAGCCGCGACGACACCACAAACGTCGTCCGTCCGGCCATCGCTTCCTTCAACGCCGTGACAATTTCATTTTCCGTCCGCGCATCCACCGATGCCGTCGGGTCGTCCAAAATCAAAATCGGCGGCTGTAGCAGAAGTGCCCGTGCCAGCGCCAGCCGCTGGCGTTGCCCGCCTGACAGATCCACACCCGATTCTCCTAGCACTGTTTCGTAGCCCTGCGACAATCCCGAAATAAATTCGTGCGCCGACGCAATTCGCGCCGCGCGTTCGATTTGTTCCATCGTCGCGTGGGGATGACCGAACGCGATGTTCGCCGCTACCGTGTTTGAGAACAAAAAGCTTTCCTGGTAAACGATGCCAATCTGCCGCCGGTACGCGTCCAAATCCAGGTCCCGCAAATCATTTCCATCCACCAGCACGCGGCCCTGTTTCGGATCATAAAACCGCGGCAGCAACCCCAGCAGCGTGCTCTTGCCCGCGCCCGTCATCCCGAAAATCCCGATAATCTGCCCCGGTTTCGCCTCAAACGAAATGCCCTCCAGCGTTGGCTTCTCCGGTGTGTAATTGAATGACACATTTTCAAAAACAACTTTTCCGGAAAGCTGCGCCGGCGTAATCGCGTCCGATTTGCTCTGCACCTCCACCGGCGTGTCCATTACCTCAAACACCCGCCGCGCCGCCGCCAAACTTTGCTGCACCGAATTCGCGATCGTCGAAATCGTCGCCACCTGTCCCGTGAACTGTTGTAGCAATCCCGCGAACACCACCAGCCCCGCGCCCAGTGGAATCTTCCCCTGCACATACAACCAGCCGCCATAAGCGAACAAAATCACCAGGCTCAATTGCGACAGCATCTGCGTGCCCGGCGTGAAGATCGAAAGGTCCCGAAAAATTTTTCGTTGCTGCGCCGAGACCGTGTCATTCGCTTCTTCAAACCGCCGTACCTGGTGTCGTTCCGCAGCGAAGCCCTTCACCGTTTGCATGCCGCGCACGCTTTCACTGAAGAGCAAAATCATGTGGTCCGTCAGCTCGCGATTTTTCAAATACCCCGGCCGCAGTCGCGACGAATAAAAATGCGAGAGCCACCATAGCGGCGCCGACACGCACAAACACGCCACCGTCAGCGCCGGCTGGATGCGCCACATAAAAAACGCATACGCTGCCAGCGTCAAAATCATGTTCACTCCCTGCAACAACACCCCGTCCACAAACAGCCGCGTGTTTTGCACGTCGCCGGTCACGCGGTTAAAAATCGAGTTCGAGCCGTGCACGTCAAAAAAACTGAAGCTCAGCCGCTGGAGCTTGGCATAGATCTGCGCGCGCAATTCCGGGACGATTTCCCCCTGCGTCAGCCGCGCCGTCACCATGTTATAACTATACGTCAGCCCTGCGCGCAAAACCGCCTGCGCCACGATCGCCAGCGCCAGCGCCGTCACAATTTGCAGCGGCGACCACTCCGCCGGCGGATGCCAGCCAAAGGGATATTGCGGCGCCGGTGCCGATGGGCTGATCGCATGGTGAATGACGTCAATCACCACGCCCAACAGCTTCAGGCCCGCGATGCCCAGCAGCAGCAGCGCCAGGCTCAGCACCACCGACCAGACGCAATCCCCGCGGAAGTGCCACGCCAGCGCAAGCAACCGCCGCACGAGATTCCCTGTGGAGTATCGCGGGTCATCGGAAGGCTTATAAATTTCAACTTTTTTCAGAACGTCCAAAATGCCTCAGTTGGAACGCGCAATCGAATTAAATTTTATTGTAGAATGACATCATTGCGAAAAAACTGCCCAAAACTATGGCTATCAGGCACTTCTCCATTGACTTTCGCGATATGCTCTGGTTCCATGGGCATAGCAATCGAAAAGCGCTCAGAGGCCCCGTGAAAAGCATCCCCCGCATATTTCTTGTCGCAATCCTGGCTTTAATTGCAGCGGCCAACGCCCGCGCAATTGTTTTCACGAATCTATACACGTTTTCCGCAACGGCCTTTAACACCCCTTCCGCCGGAGGTTATTACCCGCAGGCCGCCTTGCTCCTCTATAGCAACACACTTTATGGGACGACAACTGCCGGCGGCAGCAATAACGTCGGCACAGTTTTTGCCGAAACATTGCCCGGTACATTTAGCAATCTGCATACGTTTATCGGTCCTGACGGGGTCGCTCCTGTAGCGGATTTGGTTTCTTCCGGCGGGACTTTGTTTGGAACAACGAGTGCCGGCGGTGCTTATGATGGTGGAACCATTTTCGCCGTCA
>JASHZU010000466.1 GCA_030042375.1 Verrucomicrobiia bacterium | reverse complement strand
ATTCGCCGAATGGGGTTGATGGGTATCAGTGAAGCCGTCAATTTGATCCCAAGTAAATCCCTTCCCGGTTTCCCTAGACATGGGAAAAAGATCGTAAGTAATAATGACATTCGCGCCAACCACTGGATTGCCATCTTCACCGATAACTTTAATAGTCGCCGACCAAGGATGTGGTGGTATTTGCCCAAAGGCGCAGCGATTGGTTGAAATAATAATAGTTAAACAGAGGAATATTAACACGTTTTTCATAATCATTTGAGGTTTCCAACGGTCGCCATTTGATTAAAGAGTAGATAGGTAAAAGGATAGGCCACCAAAGAATTTAATGTTTTCATGTGATGGCCTTTTGAAGAATCATTTTGCCATTAAATGATTTATGTGATTTATGCCTTTTTTAGGGAAAAACAACAAACAATTTCGAAATAATCCATGCCTGACCGCCACAGGCGTTAAGGGGTTTGGATTCGTTTTGACGATAGGGGCTTTCTCAAGTACAGTGTTTTTTCCATTTTTGCGATTATTAATGAAATGACCGGGCTGATTAAAAAAATTTTTGGATCCAGGAACGACCGCGAAGTCAAAAGGCTTTTGCCGCGCGTTCGGGAGATCAATGAGATTGAAGCGGGCTTGCAGAAGCTGTCCGATGACCAATTGCGCGCCAAAACCGCGGCGTGGAAGGAAGAGCTTTCCAAAATCCAGGACAATGCCGAGCTGACCCGGCGGTTGCACCAGATTTTGCCGGAGGCTTTTGCCGTGGTGAAAAACGCCTGTCGCCGTCTGGTGGGGCAGGAAATCATCGTGCGGGACCATCCGCTGAAGTGGGAAATGATTCCCTTCGACGTGCAATTGGTGGGCGGGATGGGGTTGCATAATGGAAAAATCGCGGAAATGGCGACCGGTGAAGGAAAGACGCTGGTGGCGACTCTGCCCGTTTATCTTAACGCGCTGACCGGGCGCGGGGTGCACGTGGTGACGGTGAACGATTACCTGGCGGCACGCGACTCCGAATGGATGGGGGCAATCTACAAATTTCTGGGCCTGACGGTCGGCGTCATTCTTCACGACCAGCCGCCGATGGTGCGGCGGCAGCAATACGACTGCGACATCACGTATGGAACGAACGCGGAGTTTGGTTTTGATTATCTGCGGGACAACGGCATGGCGACCCGCAGGGAGGAGCAGGTGCAGCGCGGTCATTACTTCGCCATTGTGGACGAAGTGGATTCCATCCTGATTGATGAAGCGCGCACGCCGCTGATTATTTCCGGCCAGGCCGTTGTAACTTACGACGAACAGTATGCGCAATGGAAGCCGACCGTGGAATCGCTCGTCCGCGCACAGCAGCAGTTGTGCAATCGGTTTTTGCGGGAAGCGGAGGATTTGATTAAGAAATTGAACCCGACCGATGGCTCGAACGTTAAGGACGCCGTGGAAATGGAGCGCGCGCTGGGATTGCTCCTGTTTCGCGTCAAGACCGGGCAGCCGAAATCGGAAGGGTTGATGAAGATTTTGGAAAACCCGGAAAATGCGCGTTACATGAACCAGGCAGAGCTGGACCTGCACCGGGACCAGAAAAAAGTGGAGCTGTACCGCGAGAAAGAAGAGTTGCTGTTCGCGATTGATGAAAAAACACACGACGCGGATTTGACCGAAAAAGGCCGTAACCTCATCAACTCAAACGATCCGGAGGCGTTTGTGCTGCCGGATTTGACGACGCAACTGCATGAGATTGATGCCGGCGCGGAAACAGATGCCCGCAAGCGCATGGAAGCCAAAGCGAAGGTGCAGCAGGAATTTGAAACGAAGGCGCAGAAGATTCATGCCATTTCGCAGTTGCTCAAGGCGTATTCGCTTTATCAATTGGACGTGGAATATGTCGTCCAGGAAAACAAAGTCATCATCGTGGACCAGCACACGGGACGCTTGATGCCCGGACGGCGCTGGAGCGATGGCTTGCACCAGGCCGTGGAAGCGAAAGAAGGCGTGCAGATTGAGCGCGAGACGCAAACGCTGGCGACTATCACCATCCAAAATTATTTCCGCCTTTACCAAAAGCTGGCGGGCATGACCGGCACGGCGGAAACGGAAGCGTCGGAATTTTTCGACATTTATAAATTGGGCGTGCTGACGATTCCCACGAACAGACCGAATATCCGCAAGGACAAGAACGATTCGGTTTACAAGACGAAGCGGGAAAAATTCAACGCGGTGGTCGCGGAAATCAAGCAGTTGCATGGCCAGGGACGGCCGATTTTGGTCGGCACGGTTTCGGTGGACACAAGCGAAATGCTGTCGAAGATGCTTAAGCGCGAGGGCCTCGTCCACTCGGTGCTGAACGCGAAGTACCACCAGCAGGAAGCGGAAATTGTATCGCGCGCAGGCCAGCGCGGGGCGGTGACCATCGCCACGAACATGGCGGGCCGCGGCACGGACATCAAGCTGGGGCCGGGGGTCGCGGAAACGGGCGGATTGCACGTGCTGGGCACGGAGCGCCATGAATCGCGGCGCATTGACCGGCAGTTGCGCGGCCGTTGCTCGCGCCAGGGCGACCCGGGTTCGTCGCATTTCTTTATTTCGCTGGAAGACGATTTAATGCGGTTGTTCGGGTCGGCCAAGATTGGCACCTGGATGGAAAAAATGGGGCTGGAGGAAGGGCAGGAATTGGAGCACGGGATGTTAAATGTCTCCATCCAGCAGGCGCAGAAGCGCGTGGAGCAGCATAATTTCCAACAACGCAAGCGTGTGCTCGAATACGACGACGTGATGAACAAGCAGCGCGAAGTCGTTTACGGTTTCCGCAACGAAATCATCCGCAGCGAGGACGTGCGCGACCGGTTGATGGATATCATCGAAGAAGTGGTCATTTCCAAGGTGGAAGAGTTCACGACGCCCAACACCGAACATGCCGAGTGGCGCGTGCGGCAATTAGCGGACTGGGTGAACCTGAATTTCATGCTTGGCATGCCCGAAGGGGAGATTCTTAAAGCCGCCGAATCAGGCAAAGAAAGGCCGGTTTCCGGCTCGATTTATGACGGCTTGAGCGACGCGCAATTTGCGGTGTGCAATTTTATTTCCGATAGCATCCGCAAAGCGTACGAACTGAAAATCAGTTTCGAAAAGCCTGAAATACTCGCGATGATGGAGCGCCAGACGATTTTGATGGCGATTGACAAGTTATGGCAGGAGCACCTGTATGAGATGGACAGCCTGCGTTACAGCATCCATCTGCGGCAAATGGCCCAGCGCGATCCGCTCGTAGAATACAAGGCCGAAGCGTTCAAGATGTTCGACGAACTGATGGTGAACGTGAAGACGGAAATCTGCCACAACGTTTTCCGCAGCGCGTCATCACTGTTGGCTTTTGAAAATTTCCGGCGCAATTTGCCGCAACAAACGCTGCATCAAAGCTCAAGTGCGTTTAGCACCAATGGTCCCACGCAAGGGCAGGCACCCGGCGCTTCTCAAAAGAGAGCCAGCGACGTCGTGAGCGAAGCGGCCGCAGCCCAGGAAAAAGCCAAGCCCGTTCGCACTGGTCCCAAAGTGGGACGCAACGACCCGTGCCCGTGCGGCAGCGGGAAGAAGTACAAGCACTGCTGCGGGGCCTAAAGAATTTTAAGTGTTGAGTTCTTAATTTTGAGTTTTCCGCAGGCTAAACCACGTCAACACGTGGTATAGCTTGAACTCCAAAGGCACAGCCTGAATGGTTTAAACTCCGATGCGATCAGAAA
>JASHZU010000465.1 GCA_030042375.1 Verrucomicrobiia bacterium | reverse complement strand
ATCAAAAGGCTGGATAATGGTCTGGCCTTTGGGATAAGGATGCACGCCGGCGAGCGTTTGCGCCATTGTTTCGCCGGTCACCGTCAGGGCATCGCCATGCAATAGTCCTTTATCCAGCAGCATTTTCATCAGCGGCCGGATACCGCCAATCGCCACGAGCTGGCTCATCAAATATTTTCCACTCGGCTTCAAATCCGCGAGCACCGGCACCCGTTTGCCGATGCGGGTGAAGTCATCAATCGTCAACTTCACTTTGGCCGCATGGGCAATCGCCAATAAATGCAGGACGGCATTCGTAGAACCGCCCAGCGCAATCACCACAGCAATGGCGTTCTCAAACGCTTTCTTCGTCAAAATATCCAGCGGCCGCAAGCCGCTCTGGAGCATTTGAACGACACACTCGCCGGCGCGGCGGCTATCGATTTTTTTTGCATCGGATACCGCATTTTGCGCCGAGCTGTTCGGCAGGCTCATGCCGAGCGCTTCGATGGCACTGGCCATAGTGTTGGCCGTGTACATGCCGCCGCAGGAGCCGGGACCGGGGATGGAACATTGCTCGACCTGACGAAATTCCTCATCCGAAATTTTCTTATTCGCATGCGCCCCAATCGCCTCAAAAACGGAAACGATGTCCAGTTTGCGTTCAGGATTACTGGTGAGGCAGCCGGGCAGGATTGTCCCACCGTAAACGAAAACCGAAGCGCGATTCAGCCGGGCAATGGCAATCAGCGCGCCAGGCATATTTTTATCGCAACCGCCAATCGCCACAAAGCCATCCATGGCCGCGCAACCCACGACAGTTTCAATCGAATCAGCGATCACCTCGCGTGACACAAGGGAATATTTCATTCCCTCACTGCCCATCGAAATGCCGTCGGAAACGGTGATGGTGTTGAAGATGATGGCCTTGCCGCCGGCTGCGTTCGCGCCGCTCTCTGCTTCCAGCGCCAGCTTGTCGATGTGCATGTTGCAGGGCGTGACGTTGCTCCACGTAGAAGCGATACCGATGATGGGTTTGGCAAAATCTTCTTCCTTGAACCCGACCGGATAAAGCATCGCGCGCGCGGCGGCGCGTTCATCTCCGTCCAACAGCACGCTGGAATAGGGGCGAAGAGAGTTAGCGGAACGTTTTTTATTCATCTTTGAATAATGGCGTAAAAACCGGAAAGTTCAAAGCGCGAAGTCATCGCGTCCGATTGCTGTTCCCTCTCCCCTCAACGGGGAGAGGGATCAAGGGTGAGGGGTGAGGCCATGTCCGCCTGTATGTTTTGTTGCTTGAGGATAAAGGCCGGGATGAGGGAGCCACGGCCACCTCCGACGTTTGTGTCCATCTGTGGCTTTACTTCATCCCTTCGTTTTCTTCTGTTCAAATTCTGGCGCGCGGCGACAATGCGTTCGTGCAAATGAACAAGATCGTCCTGGCGTTTCTGGATGACGCTTATGAAGACCTCGAATTGTGGTATCCTAAACTGCGGCTGGAGGAGGCTGGCTACGCGCTGAAATGTGCCGCTCCGGAAATCAAGACGTACACCGGCAAACATGGTTACCCCGCGCCGGCGGATTTGCTGTTGAAAGAGGCGCGCAGCGCGGATTTTTGCGGACTGCTCGTGCCGGGCGGTTTCATGCCGGACAAACTGCGGCGCGATGCCAAAGTGCTTTCCCTGACGCGGGAATTTTATGAAACCGGTAAACTGGTGGCGTTCATCTGCCACGGTGGCTGGATCCCTATTTCAGCCAAAATTCTTAATAGCAAACGCGTCACCGGTTCGCTCGGCATCAAAGACGACTTGGAAAATGCCGGTGGCATTTGGGTGAACGAGCCGGTGGTGGAGGATGGTAACCTCATCTCCAGCCGTACCCCACGCGACCTGGCGGCGTTCGGCCACGCACTGGTGCGCTTTCTTGAAACACATGCGCGGTGAACTTTTTCGCCCTTTTTGGGGCAGAGAATCCGTGCCAGCCCTCCGTTTCCTTCCTGAAACCTGAAAACTTGAACCTTAAACCTCTCTCCGATTGAGGTATTCGGGAACACTTGAGCCGCTTGGGAAGCGGCGAAAGGAATTCGTTCCGCCCTGACGGAACGAAGGTCGCCTAGCGACCGAGCGAGCGGGCGCGAGCGAGTCAACATTACACCCGCACGTATGATCGCGGTATTGGGGAACTAACGATTTTCGTATACCCTGCTAAAATGGCCCGATGATTGTTCCGCAATCACTGACAATGGCCCCATTCGGCGTCCTCACCGGATGCCCTTTGGCATTGAAACTTGGAGCTTCATCTCAACGCCTTCACGTCCTGGCTTTGCGTGAGGAATCCGTGGTTAAAAAACACGTTTTTGCAAAACGAACCCAATTTATCGCGTAAGTGCCTTAGGTTTAATATGAAACACATAAAATCATGTGATAAGCCAAACTCATCTTCTCCGATGCTGTCGGCCCGCAAGCTACCGCAAACTAGATCAGCCAGAGTCAAGCTAAGTCAACCACACCCCCGGGGGGGCTTGGGGAATCGTCCTTGCAAAAGACATTAAAACAAAGGCTTTTGCCTCATTATCATTTATGAGGTATTTTGGAAATATGGTAGCTCCAGTGGCCCAGACAAAACCTGCCGAGCGCGTGACAACCCGTTACGCGGGCGAAGTCGTTTATATTTATGCGTTTGACGTGGCTTACGATACGGCGCGCCAGCCTATCAGCCAATTGCTCGGCCAGCCGGTGGAGCAATTTTCCATGGACGGCAGCAAGCGCAGCCCCCGCCAATTTTTCTTTTATAAACCGCAAATGGTTCGGCTGCCGCCAGTGGAACGGGCT
>JASHZU010000464.1 GCA_030042375.1 Verrucomicrobiia bacterium | reverse complement strand
CCTGGAAATAAACCAGCCATTGGGAAAGGCGGTTCCCCCTTTGATGCAACGTGATGAGCGCTGTGACCGAATCGCCCGGTGTCAGTGTGCCGCAGTCGGCCGATGAACTCATCCCGTCCAGCGGAATGCCGGCAGCCTCGGCCGCCGCTTGCAGCTCGAGAAGCGGCGGGATGGGCGTGAGACGGTCGAGCAAATTGGTTGGCTGCCCGTCGCTGCAAAACGGCGCGGCCAATAAAAGAATGAAAACAGAAAGCCACCGGAATCCTGTTCTTAAACCTCCAACGTTCTCCATACAGCAATTGTTCCACAGATATTCGCCAAATTCAATTTGTCTCTTGCCGCCTTAATTCTATGGGGCCAATCTTGGGAAAACCATCGTATGAAAACGAGGCTCATCATTTGTGTCGTGTTTACTTTTGGCGCAATCTTATTTGATGGATGCGCCAGCATACATCCACCGACGATCGTCGCACCGGCGGCAGACTTCCAAATTAATGAAATCCACATGTTGGATCGCCAAAACGGCTGGGCGCAAAATGTCGACCCAATTTTCAAGACGAACGATTGGGTCTTTGATGAGAAAGTCATTTTGAAAACAACCAATGGCGGCAGGTCCTGGAAAATCGTTTTGCATCCCGGCATGGATGACAATATTGGGTCTGATTTTTTGGACGTGGATACTGCATGGGTTGCTGTAGCGAATGATACCACCAACATGATCATTTTCCGGACAACGGATGGCGGCGAATCGTGGAAGTCGGCCACGCTATCGCATATTGATTACCTCGACTGGGGTTTCCTTTCCTTTCCAGACAGGAATCGCGGCTGGGTTTTGGCCATGCCGGATCACGGGATGAACTCCATGCCGGGATACTTGTACGGAACTAAAGATGGCGGCGTGACGTGGCAACCCATCAACGGCACGGAAGCAAGCCAATTCGACGCGAATGACTCCGAAGGGACATCGCCGGGCTTTGCCGACCGTCATCCTTATCTGATTTGCGGCGGTGACATTGAATTTCGAAACGCCCCGGATGGCTGGCTGCGGGGGGCATTAACCACGACAACACGTTCATTCCTTTTTTATACCCGGGACGGCGGGCTAAATTGGCAACAACAACAATTTCCATTGCCGCCGTCATTGCATGACGGCACGATCGGGCCGTTGGAATTACCGCACTTCTTCGGCCATGACGGAATTATTGGAACCTCCTTTGATCCCAACGACCGGGAGTCCACAAATTGGTTCATGATCTTTTATAGCACGCGCGATGGCGGCAAAACATGGCGGCCCATGATGCCGGTCCAATTCGGCAGGGTATGGGGAGTATGGGATTTCATTTCCGCCAAAAGAGGTTGGTTCTGGAGTCCGGTTCCGCACAATACCAATTCCACCAAGCCCGTTAAAGGGAAGCTGTATCGAACCAGGGATGGCGGAAGAACATGGGAGGTGGTTAAAGAGAAAAAGGGATTGGAGAATTATCTGACTCATGGTGAAAATATCATCCAACTGGATTTTGTGAACAATCGCTACGGCTGGGCCATTGCTCAGGATTGGCGTCGAATCAGCAAACTTCTGCTCACTTCCGACGGCGGCGAAACATGGAATGATGTCCCAGTGATTCAAGAACAATAGCTAAGGTGAAATTCAATTTGTCTCTCGTTGTTTCCGCTCTTACACTTAACTTATGGACACGCTGTATGCGCCGTGGCGGATAGAATATATCCTCTCCCCCAAGCCGGAATTGAAAACCGGCCTGTTCACGCGCATCGCCCAATCGTCCGATGACGAGGCGAACTACGTGCTGGTGCGCGACCGCACCTGTTTTGCGCTGCTCAATGCTTATCCCTACGTCGGCGGCCATTTGATGACCGTGCCCTACAAAGAAACGCCGGACTTACACGGTCTCACCGATGAGGAACTCACGGATTTATGGAAGCTGACGCGCCGGTGCATCGCCGCGCTCACTGCCGTCATGAAACCGGACGGCTTCAACGTGGGCATCAATCTGGGCAAAGTCGCTGGCGCGGGCATCGAGGAGCATTTGCATATTCACGTCGTGCCGCGCTGGAAAGGCGACACCAACTTCATGCCCGTTATCGCCAATACGACGGTCCTGCCCGAAGCGTTGAAAGAGATTGCAGCCAAACTCCGCGCTGAGCTGGCCCGGGTCTAAAATGAACGGGCGTCTCATTCTTCTCGCCGTTTTTGCCTGGAGCGCGGCAACTTTCGCCGCACAAAATCCCTCCACGAATGGCGTTGCTGCCACTACGCCCGTCTATGTGCCGGCTCTGCCGCCCGCCTCGGATCGCCTCGCGCCGACGACCCTGGCCTGGGACGCCGTCATGAAAGCCACCAATGCCCCCGCCGATGAGATAGATGCGCACCTGACTTTTTATTTTACCAATGTCTCTGGCGATACTGTCGTTATCTCGGACGTTCACCCGTCGTGTTCCTGCACCAGCGTGCAATTGCCGCCGCTGCCCTGGGCCATTGCTCCGGGCACCAACGGCCAAATTGGTGTCACCGTTGACCTCACTGGCAAATACGGCACCGTTTTCAAAACCGTTACCGTGACCACCGATCACGGTTCCCGCAGCCTGATTGTCCAAATCAATATTCTTCCGTTGGTAATTAAAACGCCCACGCAAGCGCAATTGATGCAACAATTGGCC
>JASHZU010000463.1 GCA_030042375.1 Verrucomicrobiia bacterium | reverse complement strand
GCTCATCGCAGGGATTGTGCGCATGGTATCGCACCGCCGTTTGCGGGTCACTCTGGCGCGCCTGGAGCAGCAACAGTCCCTCGAACGTGAACGGATGCGCATCGCGCGCGACATGCACGATGAAATCGGGTCAAAGCTGACGAAGATTTCTTTTCTGAGCGAGCGCGTGCAGGTGGATGAAAAAAAAGGGGAGCCTTTGACGCAAAAGATTGACTCGATCGCCGAAACGTCGCGGGAATTGCTGAAGACGATGGATGAAATTGTCTGGGTGGTTAACCCCCGCAACGACACGCTGGAAAATCTTACGACCTATTTGACCCATTATGCGGTGGAATACTTTCAAAATACCGCCATCGAGTGCGAACTGCGATTGCCTAAGGAAAATCCACACTATCCTCTATCATCAGAAACCCGCCACAATTTATTCCTGGCCTTTGAAGAAGCCCTGAACAATGTTCTGAAACATTCCGGCGCCGCGAAAGTAAAAGTGGAAATGATTGTGAGCGCGGGGCAGTTTGAACTCAAGGTCATTGACGATGGCAAAGGCTTTGATGTGCCGAGAGCTTCCAATGCCAACGGCAGTGTGCGCGGCAGTGGCGGCGGCAACGGTTTGAAAAATATGCGCCAGCGGCTGACAGCCATCGGGGGTGATTGCGTTATCTCAAGCGATTCCGGCAAAGGAACGGTCATCGCAATGCTTATTCCATTAAACACAAAAAAAACTGCCCAGTCATGAAAAAAGTCATCACTGTTTCCATCGTGGACGATGAAGCCGATTTGCGGGAGCACATCGCGGGCTATCTGACCGCTACCGGCACCATCCGTTGCAAAAGCGCCTACGCCACCGGCGAAGAAGCATTGAAGCACCTGCCAGAGGACAATCCGGATGTCATCCTGATGGACATCAATTTGGGCGACGTGGATGGGATTGAATGTGTCCGTCGTTTGACGGTGCTCATGCCGAAAGCGCTGGTGCTGATGCTCACGGTTTTTGAAGACACCGAGAAAATTTTCCGCGCGCTGGCGGCGGGCGCGAGCGGTTACCTGTTAAAACGGCAATCGCCGAAAAAATTGCTTGAAGCGATCGAGGAAGTTTGCGCGGGCGGTTCGCCGATGTCGGCCCCGATCGCGCGAAAGGTGGTGCAATCATTCAAGGCCAATTTGGCGCACGTTGACAAATCAGCGGAGCTTTCGCCTCAGGAGAATGCGGTACTCGCCGGGTTGGCCGAGGGATTGGTCTACAAACAAATCGCCGACCAGTTGGGAGTGAGCATACATACGGTGCGAAATTATATCCGGCGAATTTACGAAAAGTTGCACGTTCACACGCGCACGGAAGCAGTGGCAAAATTTTTACGCAGGGGAACCTAACCATAGCATGAAACGATTCTGCATCGCCGCCATAATCGCGGGAACCTTCTTTTCCGCGTGCGCCGAAGAAATGGACGCTTGGCATCCCGCGAAAGCACCATTGATGACCCGCTGGGCGGCGGAAGTCAGTCCCACGAACGTGCTGCCGGAATACCCGCGCCCGCAACTGGTCAGGCCTGATTGGACAAACTTAAACGGGCTTTGGGATTACGCTATTACGCAGGATTCGGTGACCAACGCGCCACCTTTCGCCGGAAAAATCCTGGTGCCGTTCCCGGTCGAATCCGCGTTGTCCGGCGTCATGAAACACTTCGATGAGAACAGCAAGCTGTGGTATCATCGCGCTTTTTCCATACCGGGATCATGGCGCGGGCAGCGGGTGCGCTTGCACTTCGGCGCGGCAGACTGGCAGTGTGATGTTTGGGTGAATGGGCGTTATATCGGCCGGCATCAAGGCGGTTACGATCCGTTTACGTTCGACATTACCGACGCCTTGCATTGGAACCGGCCGGAAGATGTAGTCGTTGTGATGAGCGACCCAACGGACGATGGCGACCAGCCGCGCGGCAAACAATCGCGCAGCCCGGAGGGAATTTTTTATACGTCCACCTCTGGCATTTGGCAGACGGTTTGGCTGGAGCCCGTTCCAGACGTGTGTATTGACGATTTGAAAATGGTTCCCGACATCGATGTTGGGGCGCTTCATCTTCGCGTGGCGGTGAACAATCTTTCGGAAAACCTGCGGGTTGAAGCCACGGCTTTTAGTGGCGGGCGGGAAGTCGGGAGCGTTACCGGACTGGCTAATGGGGAATTGATCCTGAATTTGCCCAATGCGCACCTGTGGTCGCCGGATGATCCCTTTCTCTACGACTTGACAGTGAAGTTGAAGGGTGGAAGCCAGGTGCTGGACTCGGTTTCAAGTTATTTTGGCATGAGGAAAATCTCGCTTGACAGGGACGAACAGGGAACCATGCGAATCGCGCTTAATAACAAGATAATTTTCCAGGTCGGAACATTGGACCAGGGTTTTTGGCCTGACGGAATATACACGGCGCCCACGGACGAAGCGGTCCGTTCGGACATCGAATTTTTGAAAAGCAGCGGATTCAACCTCATCCGTAAGCACGTCAAAGTAGAGCCTGACCGGTGGTATTACTGGTGTGATAAGCTGGGGATGCTCGTCTGGCAGGACATGCCCAGTGGCAACAATGCCACGCCGGACGGTCGGCGCGATTTTGAAAGCGAGCTGCTCCACATGATTGACCATTTGGACAATCACCCGTCTATCATTACCTGGGTTTTATTCAATGAAGGCTGGGGGCAGTATGACACGGAGTCTTTGGCTAGGTGGATAAAAGAAATTGACCCGTCACGGTTGGTAGATAATGCCAGTGGATGGACCGATATGCGCGCAGGCGACCTCGTGGACATGCATAACTATCCCGGCCCTGACGCCCCCGACCTGGATCTTCACCGCGCGACTGTATTAGGAGAATACGGAGGACTAGGCTTGGTTGTCCCAGGACATACCTGGTCAACGAACTGTTGGGGATATGTCATGCTTACGAATAGCGAGGACCTCGCAACCCGATACACGTGGATGCTCAAACAGGTCTGGCGATTGCACGATTTAAAGGGATTAAATGCAGCGGTCTACACGCAAACCGCCGATGTGGAAACGGAGTGCAATGGCCTGCGGACGTATGATCGCGCCGTGGCAAAGATTCCTTCATCGGTGTTGCGCGTCGCCAATCGCGGCGGATTTTGGGGGACTCCGATGAAAGTCATCCTGGCCGATGCATTGTTTGGCAGGACAAGCTGGAAGTACACCATCAGTCAGCCAGGCGATGATTGGTTTGAGCCGGGCTTCGATTCTTCCACCTGGAAAGACGGGATTGGCGGGTTTGGAACCACGGGAACACCGGGCATAGTTCTAAATTCCACATGGGACACTTCGGATATTTGGCTACGGCAGGATTTCACCCTGGCGTCCGAAGATATACCAGGAATCGAATTGCAGGTCTTTCACGATGAAGATGTGGAAGTTTATTTAAACGGCGTCCTGGCCTTGAAACTTTCAAGCTTCATCACCGATTACGATGAATTTGACATTTCGAATGATGCCAGAGAGGCGCTTCGGCCTGGCGAAAACACTATTGCTGTGCATTGTCATCAGACCACTGGCGGGCAAGGAGTAGACGTTGGAATCTTTACGCCGCGAACTAATTCAACCAGGTAAAACGGCTGTAAGTATTGGGCTGGAAGTGGCCGAAACATTTAGAAAAACGAGCGCAAACAACCTGTGGCCACTTTATGCCACATGACATTTCTTCAGTCTGGGGCTTAGAATCACGGCATGTTCCACAAGTCGAAAAACGAAGCGTACTGCCGTTTCCGATAGAGCATAGACGCCTTTAACCGAGAGAGTAACCTGGACCTATAACATGAAAACCCCAATAAATCCCATAATCTCAAAACCGAGCTATATTTCCCGGATCAAGCTTTTGACACTCGCAGCCGCACTAGTTGTTCCGGCAGCAACCGGACTGGCGCAAACAACATTTTGGACCGATGGCACCGCTGATTTTAACACACCCGCTAATTGGAATGGAACTTACATTGATACCGGTGGCGACAGCTCTCCCAATCCAAACTGTGACAACGACGAGGGCTCCAACAGCGTGATATTAATCCAGCCAGGCGATCCAGTTTGGTATCACGGCGATACACTGGCCGGGAATGGCGTGAACACTTCCGGAGCCTACCTGCAAACGGG
>JASHZU010000462.1 GCA_030042375.1 Verrucomicrobiia bacterium | reverse complement strand
CGGTTTCAATTTCAATCAGCGTGCGCGTCTCGGAAACCTGGTTGTCAAAATGGATGCGCGTGGACATGCGCTCTCCCGCGTAAGCCGCGTACGCCGGACGCTCCGTGATGGACCGGGCAATCAGCCCCGGCAAATCCACGTCCTCGCCCGCCAGCACCTTCTCCAGCAATTTTGAAAACTTTTCCCCCTGCTCCGGTGTCGCAGGATTGCCCGTGCGCACTTCCTGCACCAGGAATGTGTCCATGGCAATGCCGTCCGTCCGCGTCAAAATCTGCGCGCTCAAAATGTTCATCTGCGTAGCGCTCAGACAGCCGGTGATTTTGCTGAACAACCCCGCGCGGTCCCAGGTGCAGGTTTTCACGCGGCTGTAGCCGCGGTCCGGCTCGTCATGGAAGGAAATCACCGGCCGCAGCGCCCGCTCGGGCTCGTTCACCAGTTGCAGCAGGAAATGGTGCGCCAGCATAATGTCATCCAAAATGTCCTTTGCCGACCGGATCTGGAAATAGCGCAGCGGCAAATTGGAGAAATGCGCCACGATTTCTTCGTTCTCGATCTCCTCCGGCGCCAGTTCACGGACTTCTTCGAGCAGTGTTTCCACCCGTTTTTCTTCGGCGCGAATGAATTCTGGTCCCGCGCTCAACAACACCAGCGCCCGCGAATGCAATTGCCAGAGCAGCGAATCCTTGAATCCGTTCCATAATTTATCGCTCGTGCCTTCGGAATCGGCAAATGTCAGGAGCGTCAGCGCATTCAGCTTTTCCACGTCTTCAATCATCCGCGCGAAATCGCGGATGACCGCGTCGTCATCCAAATCGCGGCGCTGGGAAACCGTTGCCATGACCAAATGGTTCTCAATCAGCACCCGCAGCGTGTGCGTGCCCGGCGCATCCAGGTGCAGCCGTTTGGCCGCGCGCATGGCCATTTCCGCGCTCACGACGGCGTGGCCCTCGTGTTTTTTATGTTCGGACTTTCCCACGTCATGCAGCAGCAGCGCCAGGTAAAGCAATCCCGGCCGCGCAAGCCGCTGGAGCAACGGCCCGTAATTATTATACGGCGGCTGTTGCGCTTCCCAAGTCTTGTCCAGTTGCTCGAGGCATACCAGCGTGTGCTCGTCCGCCGCGTACTGGTGATAAAATTCGTGCTGCACAAGGCAGGTTAATTTGCCGAATTCGGGAACATATTTCCCCAGCAGGTTGGTCTCATGCATCGCCCGCAGCGTCGGCGCCACTTCGCCACGCCGCTCCAGGATAGTCAAAAACGTTTCACGCACACGTTCATCATTCAAAAACTCCCGGTCCACCAGCGAAAGCGATTGACGGATGAGCTGCGCCAAATCCGGGTGCAATTGCAACCGCCGCTGTTGCGCATGCAAAAAGACGCGCATCAGGCGCCGCGGATCGTCCCGAAAGATGCGTTGCGACGCCGCGCGGATTTCGCCGTTCGCGAAAATAAAACCGTCCACCGGCAGGGGCGGCGGGCGTTTGGGGAGCCAGCGCCGCAGTGAAAGCCGGCTCTGTTTTTCCGGCACCAGCGCCATGCGCTGCTCCAGTGTCCGCGTAATCAGAAAAATGTTCCGCATGTGCGTATACAGCTCGCGCATGAACTTTTCGATGCGGCGGCTGGGCGAACGTTCGTGCCAGCCCAACCCCAGCGCCACCGCCGGCTGGAGGTTCTTCCCCAAAATGTCCATCGGCCGGTTGAGGTGATAATGCAATTCCGTGCGCGTCCGCAGCAGGAAATCATACGCCGCTTCCAGTTGTTTGCGCTCCGCGTTGCTCACGAACTGCTCCTGCAATTCCCGCGGGGAACGCGCTCGGTACTTGAAGAAAGCCATCCACAAAAGGTTTTGAAAATCGCGCAACCCGCCGCAGCCGTTCTTGACGTTTGGCTCCTGCATGGTCGCCGAGTTCCCGTATTTCGCGCGGCGCGTTTCCTGGTCTTCCAGGCGGGCAGCAATATACTTTTCCTCAAAACCCTGGATGCATTTGGCCACGAGAGTCCTTTGAAATTTTTTGAACAGCCCCTCGTCGCCGACAATCAGCCGCGACTCAATCAGTGATGTTTTAGACTGCATGTCCGCGTTCGCCACTTTGACACAATCGTCGATGCTGCGCACGGCGTGCCCTACTTTGAGCCCGATGTCCCACAGCGGATAAAGCACCCCGTCAATCAGCTTGGACAGATACGGCAGCGGCTTGCCGGCCGCGATCTGGCCGTCGTGCAAAAACATGAAATCAATATCGCTGAAAGGATTCAATTCGGCCCGCCCGTAGCCCCCGATAGCCACCAGGCCCATCGGTGGAAACACCTTCTGCGCCTCGGGCGAAAGACTGGCGCGCGAGGCCTCCCAAAGATGCCTTAACAAGGCATCCAACACCGCCGCGCGGCCGCGACAGATTTCTATTCCGCTCGCGCCCCCGCGATGCAAAATCTTCAGCCGGTGCGTCTGGACATGGAGAAAGGTCTTATAAACGGCCAGGTTCTCGGCCAGGGTATTTTTCGGCGGCAAAGTCAAACGCACCGCTGCGTCAGCCTCGATTTTCCTGATTACATCCTGCACCGGTTAAGTTTTACGGTTTATGCCCCGTCTTTCAAGTATTCTGCGAGAAAAATCCGCAATTCGATTTTGCGGTTGCCCACTGGTTGGAGCATCATGAATTTGATTTTTGACAATGGCCGCCCAATCCGACCCTGATGCTGCATTGATGCTGCGCGTGAAGCGCGGCGACCGCGCCGCGTTTGCCGAACTGGTTGATAAATACAAACAACCTGTCACGAATTTCATTTCCCGCTCGCTGCATGACGAAACCGAGGCCGAGGATTTGGCCCAAAACGTTTTTTTGCAGGTCTATAAATCGCGCAGCCGCTACAAGCAGACGGCCAAATTTTCCACCTGGCTTTTTACCATCGCGCGCAACCTTTGCCTGAATGAGTTGCGCCGGCGCTCGCGTCATCCCGCCGAATCGCTCGAGGAAACGCACACAGAACACGAGGACCAGCCCCCGCGGCAGTTCGAGGACAAATCCCAAATTGCCGCGCCGGAAGAAGTGCTGCACGGCGAACTCGTCCAAAAAATCGATGAAGCCCTGGCCGAATTGCCGGAGAACCAGCGCAGCGCCATTCTTCTCTGCCGGCAGGACGATTTGAGCTACGAAGAAATTGCGCGCATCCTGCGCTGTTCCCTTTCCGCCACGAAATCGCTCATTCATCGCGGCCGCGAAGCCCTCAAAGAAAAACTCAAGCCCTACCTGAAGACCGGCGATTGGTAAAATAAAAGGACGCCCGCTGCGATGACAGGGGCGTCCACGATTCAGGGCGGACAACGAATTATTACGGCGACTGCGCCAACCGGAAGAACTCTTGCGTGCCGCTCATGGGCACGGTGTACGGACTAGTCGCGTTCGAAACCGTCGTGTAAGGACCGGTCACCACCGGCGCGCTTTGCAGTGAATACGCCGGGTTGTTCCAGCTCAGCACAACGTTGTTGCCGCTAAGGCTGATGCTCAACGTCGGAGCCGCGGCCACAGTCGAGTAATAGACCTGCACCGCGCCCGGTGTGGCCGATTGGTTGAGCAATATGCCTACGTTATTGGTGGCGTTGATGGAATATAATTCCACGCCGCCGCCGCCCTCCTGGGCCTTGAAGTAAATCAATTGCATCGGGTAAAGGCCGCTGGTTTGCACGATGAACGAGAACTCCGTTCCCGTCGCCGCGCGTCCATAGTTCGCGATGCCCAATATTTCATTCGTGCTGGCGGGTGTGCTGCCGGCGGTGAATTCGAAGCCGTCATCGCTATACACGTCGAAATTGTACAGGCCCGGCGAAAGCATCACGTACATGTCCGCGGCCATCGCCACGTTGTTGGTCGTGCCCGGCGGAATGTCCGGGAACATATTGGTGGGCGCGAACAGCCCGTCAAATTGCGAATCAATCGCGTAATTAATCGTGTTGGTTTCGATGTAAACGCCGTTATTCAGCGCTTCATTGGCATAAGGTACGCCCGTCTGGGAATTCGTCAGTGTGCCGTCCAGTTGCGCTATCGCGCGTGCCAGGTTCGGCATAAAATCACTGTTCGTGGCGCTGTCATCGCCCTTGGCAATCTGCTCGGAGAAGCCGCGCGAATAACTGCCCGTCAGCGGCAGCGCCCAGGCTGTCGGCAGCACTGGAACAGATTCCGCCGTAAATTGCCACGCATTGGTTTGCAGCACCGAGCCGTCGCTAAAAATCACCTCGGCTGTATTCGTCCCTTGCAGCAGGTTCGGATACTCCGGCTGGTAGGTCACCACGGTGCCGGCGTTGTTGTTGCTCAGGACAAGGCCGCTGGTCACGTTGTTTGAATTGATAAACAACTGGATGCTGCCCGGGCTCACGCTGGTCTGCCGGTTGGCGATGGTAAATGAAACCGATTGCCCCGGGTTAACGCCGCTGGCACCCGGAAATGGGAAACCGGAAGTCAAATAGGGCCGTAGCGTGGTTTGATTGGTGAGGGCCACCAGCACGATGTAGCTCACATTGTACGCGCCATTGCCGCTAATATCGGTGATACGGAAGGTGTTGGTGGCGGTATTTCCGAAGTTGACCTGGACCGGGTTGCCAAAGAAGTCGGTCAACGGCACAAACGTCCAATTCTGCGCGGCGCCAGTGTACGGGACGTTGAACTGCCCCAGCGTGGCTCCCGGCTGGCTCGCCGTGCTCACTTCCTGCGCGGACATGCGCTCAAGCTGCATGACGGGATTGTTGCCAAACCCGGACATGCGCGCATAAACGGCGTAGCTGACGTTATTGCTGAGCTGGCGCGTGTAATCCTCCCATTGCCCATAATCGTTGTAACCCAAATCATAAGGCGTAAACCCGTTGTTGGCGAAATTGTCATGGTCCACGTCAGTTGCCTGTTCAAGGTAAGGCAAATCGCCCTGGCGATAGGGTTCAGTGATGTTGGTTTCCTGCAAATTGTAGACGTAATAATCAATTCCCTGCACGCCCGTAAGGTCGTATTCGCCATAGAGTTGGTTCGGCTCTACAGTGGTAATATTATTAATCCATTGGCCGCCGCTGTAATTATAATCACTCGCCTCGATATAAATGTTGGTCGGCTCCGTCGTCCAGGTATTGAAGCTAAACGTGTTGGTAGAACCGTTGCCATTGGCATCCACGGCTATCAGCGTGCCGTTGTAAGCCTGGTTAGGCTGGAGCGGCGTGTTCAACGTCACCTGGTTGGACGACGTGCCACTGCCAATGACCGTCCAGGCCGCGCCGGTAATGGCCGTGCCGTTCAGCGTCAATTGGATGTTGTTGGAGGAAATCGTGGATGCCGCCGACACCACCGCAAAAGAAAGTGGCGTGGTGGGGGCATAAGCCGTGCCGTTGGCCGGCGAAAGGTTCTCGAATTGCGGCGCCAAATCAAAAATCTCCGTGTCGTTGAAATTCTGGTTGCCGCTCGTGCTAAAATCGTACAGCGCCACGCTGTCAATCGTGCCCGAACCGACCAGGGGCTGGGCGTTGGTGCTCCAGAGAACTTCCGAACCATCGCCACTCTCGATCGTCAAGTTATACATGCTGTTGGCCAGAAGCGTGACCTCGACAGTGAGCCCCTCATCGTTGCCGGTTTCAAAACTAACGGGCACGGGGTTGACACCATTGCCGTCGTAAACGTAGTAATTATCTGAAGAGCCGCCGATAAAATAGAAGGAAAAGAGCGAACCATCGCTCAGGATAGTGGCGTAGTCCTGCAGGTTGGTATCGTCCCCGTTGCGGAGGTTAAACCCGGCCATGTTATCGCCGCTGAAGCCAATGCCCGTGTTATGCCAGCGGATTTTGAAAGTGGCGTTGACCGGCATCGAATTGCTGAACGCGCGAAACGCCTCGGATGAGGCCGTGGCCGAGCTGTTCGCATACATGCCCCAGTAATTTCCGTTGGCAGAGTCAATCACATCGCCCTGGGACAGGAACGTTCCGGCGTAACCCGTGCCGCCGCCGGCCCCGCCGGTGTTGTACATCACCCACGGTTCGAAACCAAAGCCGCCAGTGTCGCCGGTATTCCAGCTGGTATAAACCCCGGCGTCATCGTTGGCGATAATTTGCGCCGAAGCGCGGTTCATGGCCGAGCCGGCTAAAAGCAGGACGGCAATCAGGGCGGGAATGAAGGTATTTCTTTTCATGGCACGATACAGAAGTTTTGATGGCAACTGGCGACTCAGGATTTTTTGCCGTAAATCATTAACATTGGTTTCAAGGTGATAGCCTAATATAAAGCAGCCTCTTAACTTCTTCCACCGCATGTTAATGTGGTCATCATATCCGCATGTTTATGTGGTCATTGCGCCGTTGACAAAAAAGCCACGGGGAACGATATGATTAGCAAATCCTTTAAAGAAACCGTTCATGTTTAAGACAGGCAAAACCACCCCGGCAGCGCGCCCGGCAGGCGCCTTTACGCTCATCGAACTGCTCGTTGTCATTGCCATTATCGCCATTCTGGCGGCTGTCCTGCTCCCCGTGCTGGCCAGCGCCCAACTGCGCGGTCAACGCGCCTACTGTCTCAATAACATGCGCCAGCTCGGCATCGCGTGGATTATGTACACAGACGATAACAATGCCGTGCTGCCCCCCAACGGCGACACCTCGGTTCAAAACCTGAACACATGGGTGAAAGGCATTATGAGCTGGGATTTTCCACCAAGTCCCTCCAACCCGGACAATTATAACCAGACCAATTTGTATGACAGTCTTCTCGGCCCTTACGCCAGCCATCAGATCGGCATCTATAAATGTCCCGGCGACACAAAACAGGCGGCAAAAGGCGCTCGCGTGCGCAGCGTTTCCATGAACGCTTTTATGAATGGCAGCAGTACCCAGAGCCAGGTGACCAGCCTCATGGGTCTGCCCAATTACGTGGTTTACAATAAATTAACGTCCATGATTGCGCCCGGGCCTTCCGATTTATGGGTATTTCTCGATGAGCAAGGCGATTCCATCAACGATGGCTTTTTCCTTGTGGCGATGGGGCAGACGGCTAATTGGTACGATCGTCCGGGGGCTTATCATGGAGGCTCTGGCTCTTTTTCTTTTGCCGATGGTCATGCGGAAAGCCGGACATGGCACGATTCTGCGATTACCCCTGACCCGGTCACCGGCGTAAATCCTCAGCCTTATCAGGCGTTTGCCGCCAATCCTGCCGCTGGCGACCTTCAATGGATGCAGATGCATACCACCACGACGACACAGTAAGTTTCTCACCTTCCTCTTTGCTGGATTAAGCCGCGCAGCGCCGCGCTGTGAACTACCAGGAGTCATCATTTTTGAGGTATTCTGGAACTATCTCCTCACCGCTTTCCTGCTAAAATGGCCCCCGCTCTTTGACATATTGTGGTTTCTGGCAGCTCCGTAGAAGCGGAATGTTTGTAGTTTCCTAACCCAAACAAATCTGCAAGCCCCGTATGGGGCGGCATGTTCTGGTCCGTACCGGACTATGCCGCCCCTGCACGGAGCTTGGGTCCTTTCGGGCCATTGGTTCTACAAACATGTCGCGCCTAACGGCGCTCAAAACTAAAGGACGTTAAAGCCTGGTAAAGCCTGCTCAAGGCTAATAAAGACCCCCCGGGGGGGTAGCAGGCAAATATAGGTAAATATAACCTTACATAGGCTAAAGTAGCCATTTCCGGGGAAAAAAGATTGTTTAAATCCGTGTTCATCGATGTCCATCCGTGGTTGAAAACAGAACAAATACAAACCAATACCGACCGAAAAACAAATCGTATGGTTGATTTAGGTTGATTGGAGGACGGCCTCACCGTCCGCTCTGCCGGATTAACCGGCGCAGTCCCTCATTAAACTCTTTCGCCTGCCGCAATTGCTCCAGTGTCATGTGCATGCGGTAGGACCAGTAATGGCGCGGGTCAGCAGGAATATTGATACGCTCGGCCTCCACATCGGGCCAGCGCAGCCGTTCATCCATGCCGAGCAAATCCTGCCATTGAAAAATGCTTAACATCGCGGGTGATTCCAAATGCTGGCGGATGACCGCCTGTACAATCTCCGGCCCGGCCTCGCTCGGGGCGGTTCCCGGCAAACTCAGTTCCAGGTTGAAAAACTTCTGCGTGTTGGCCGCCGCCTCCTGCCACCAGCCGCGAATCGTGCTCATGTCGTGCGTGGAGGGCGTGACGACGCTCAGGTACGGCGCTTCGGCGGGCCGGGAAAATTCCTGCCCCAATTTTTTGGGCATGCGCTGGACTTCCAGGCTCAGCAGGCCGAGCTCTTTCATCACTACCGGCACGCATGCGGGTACCATGCCGAGGTCTTCGCCGCAGATGAGCATGTTGGTGACGCGCTTGAGTGCGGGAAGTTTGCGCATCCCCTCCTCTTTCCAGAAGTCGTCCTGCCGATGAAAAAAATAATCCTCATAAAGCTGCCTCAGCTTCGCTTGCGTTTCGAGCGGCAGGGCCTTGAAGGAAAATGTGTCCTCCATGCCCAGCCGAAAATGCAACTGCCCTTCGACTTCCAACAAAATGACGTTGCTGGTCAGGTCGAACAGGCCGGTTTCAGTCTTGGCATCGCGCTTTTGCTGCGCGGCGAAATAGCTTTCGATTTGCCGTTGCGCGGCAAATTGCGGTTTCAAGGAGTAAGTGCCGTCAGCCCGGGCATCCAGGAAAGTGCGTTTGATGGCTGCAGCCTGGTCGCCGAAAATTTTGCGCAGTATGGCATCGGTAATAAGAGGCCGGGTGAACCGTTCTGCGTCAAAGGCGATGCCGCGAGCGGCAAATTCCGTTTCCTCCACCGGAAGCGCGGGCACGAAATGGCCGAGAATGCCTTCGACGGCGTCCACTGGAATGCTCCAGATGCGGAAAAAACCAAGGATATGATCAATGCGAAAGGCATCAAAGTAATGGCGCATTTGGATGAAACGCCGCTTCCACCAGGCGAAACCGTCCGCCTGCATGCGCGGCCAATTGTAAGTGGGGAACGACCAGTTCTGTCCCTTTGTCGCAAAGGCATCGGGCGGCGCGCCGGCCTGCATGTCCGTGTGAAACAGTTCCGGCTCCTGCCACACATCCGCGCCATGGCGGGAAACGCCGATGGCGATGTCGCCTTTCACAATCAGGCCATTGGCACGGGCATAAGCGGTGGCTTCGTGCAATTGCCGGTGCAGATGGAACTGCACAAAAAAGTGGAAGGCGACTTCGTCGGACCCTTTCACCAGTGCGGCGACTTTTTTGGCATCGTAACGCCGGTGTTCCGGCCAGCGATTGAAATCCGCCGTGCCAAATTTATCGCGCAAAAAACAAAAAACCGCATAAGGCACGAGCCACGTTTCGTTTTCTTTGAAGAAAGATTGGTATTCCTGGCTGGCGAACGTGGACGATTTTTGCGAGGGAAAAATTTGTTTCAGGAAACCCATTTTGGCCTTGATGACTGCTTCGTAATCCACTGCCTTAAGCACATTCAACTTGCGGCGCTGCGGTTCCAATGCCTCGAGCAATTTTTTGTTCGCGGCATCGGCGACGGCGGCGAGGTTGAGATAAATGGGATGGAGAGCGAAGGCGGAAATCGCGGAATAAGGATAGGAATCCGCGCGTGTATAAGAGACCGAGGTGTCGTTGACGGGCAGAATCTGGATCAATTTCAGCCCGACTTTCCGGCACCAATCCGCGAGGGGTTTCAGGTCGAGAAATTCGCCGATGCCGAAACT
>JASHZU010000461.1 GCA_030042375.1 Verrucomicrobiia bacterium | reverse complement strand
TCCTTGAGCGGGTATGCTTTTTTGGCGTCGACGACTTCGAGCGCCTTGGTGAAACGTTTACTGTGACTTTGTGCCATTTTTATTGGTGCGGTCCAAACGAGTTATTAGCTCTCCCGCGGTTGTTGTTTATCTACAAATTTTTAGCCGACGACTTCAATGCCCATGCTGCGGGCGGTGCCGGAGATGACGCGAAACGCGGCTTCTTCGGACGTAGCGTTCATGTCTTTGGATTTCATCTTCACGATGTCCAACACTTGTTTGCGCGTGACCTTGCCGACTTTTTCCTTATTCGGCGTCTTGGAACCGGCCGTGATGCCCGCGGCTTTTTTAAGCAGCACGGACGCCGGCGGCGACTTGGTGATGAACGTGAATGATTTATCCTGGTAAACGGTGATGACGACGGGGATCACGAGCCCGGCGTCGGCCTTGGTGGCCGCGTTAAATTCTTTGCAGAAGCCCATGATGTTGACGCCGTGCTGACCGAGCGCGGGACCGACGGGCGGGGCCGGGTTGGCCTGGCCTGCCGGGATCTGCAACTTAATCTGTCCTGTAACTTTCTTTGCCATAAAAATCTTATGCTTTCTCTACCTGCCAATATTCCAGTTCAACCGGCGTATTGCGGCCGAAAATGTTCACGGTCACTTTCAATTTGCCGCGGGTCGGGTCGATTTCCTCGATGACGCCGCTGAAATTGAGGAACGGGCCGTTGTTAATCTTAATCGTTTCGCCGACTTCAAAATTGACCTTGGGCCGCTCGGTTTCCTCGGAGGCGGAAATCTGGGCCTTGATGGCATCGACTTCCTCCGTGGGCGTCGGCTGGGGCGGATCGCTCAAAAAGCCAATGACGCCCTGCGTTTCCTTGATGAAGTACCACGGTTTTTCGATCACGTGGCGTTCTTCATCCAGCAAAATCATGTCCACGAAAACGTAGCCGGGCCAGAGTTTGCGGCTGGTGACGGTTTTTTTGCCGCCGCGCACGTCCACGACTTTTTCCATGGGCACAAGGACTTCCTTGACCGATTCCTGCATTTCTTCGGTCTTGATGCGCTTCTCAATGCTTTCCTTGACCTTTTGTTCCTGGCCGGAAAGCGTCTGGACGATGAACCATTGGCTACTCATGGCTTAAAGCACTTTCGTAAAAAACTTGTTAAAGACAAAATCCAGGACAAACAGCATCACGCCGAGCATGCCGATCGTGACCATGATCAGGGCGGTCGAGCCGCGCAATTCGGCCCACGTCGGCCACGAGCATTTGCCGGGCTTGAGTTCCTGCCACGTTTCCTGGACATAGACGGTCAAACGCGCGACGTAGCCTTTCCACCAAAGGAGGCCAAACACCACGGCGATGACGCCGGTCCAAACACCAATTGTTATCCAATTACCGTTCACAAAATCAATTTTCCTACATTGTCAACCATCCGGCGCCCGTCCCGCTACCAGCGAAAACTGGCGGAGAGGGAGGGATTCGAACCCCCGTTGGCCGTTAAGCCAAAGCGGTTTTCAAGACCGCCGCGATAGACCACTCTGCCACCTCTCCGAGGTGGTTGATAGTCTTTGGCTGATAGCTGATAGTGGCCCATTCTCGCCATACTATACGTTTTTCTATCAACATCAACACTCAACTCTCAACTCAAATTGGCACGGCAGGAGGGAATCGAACCCCCAACCAACGGTTTTGGAGACCGCTACTCTACCAATTGAGCTACTGCCGTTCGCGCCCAACATCGGACAAAAAGGGAGACGGAAGATTCAAAATCTCCGTCTCCCGGGTTTTAAAACCGTATTACTTCAATACATCCGACACGCGGCCCGCGCCGATGGTGCGACCGCCTTCGCGAATGGCGAAGCGCTGTCCTTTTTCCATGGCGACCGGCGCGATCAGCTCGATTTCCACCGAGACGTTGTCACCGGGCATAACCATTTCCACGCCCTGGGGCAGAGTCACGGTGCCCGTCACGTCAGACGTGCGGAAATAAAATTGTGGACGATATTTGGTGAAGAACGGCGTATGACGGCCGCCTTCATCCTTTGAAAGCACATACACTTCGGCCTTAAACTTCGTGTGCGGCGTAATCGAAGCGGGCTTGGCCAGAACCATGCCGCGTTCGACTTCAGCCTTGGTGGTACCGCGCAACAGCACGCCGACGTTGTCACCGGCGGTGGCTTTGTCCAACAGCTTGCGGAACATTTCAATGTCCGTGGCCGTGGTCTTGCGGGTTTCCTTGAGGCCGACGATTTCGACTTCCGCCATGCGCTCGAGCACACCGCGTTCCACACGGCCGGTCACGACGGTGCCGCGGCCTTCAATGGTGAACACGTCTTCGATGCACATCAGGAACGGTTTGTCCACTTCGCGGGTGGGCAGCGGGATTTGCGCGTCAATGGCGTCCATCAATTCCTGAATGGCTTTTTCGCCTTCGGGCTTGGCTTCGAGGGCGGCTTTGGCGCTGCCTTTGACGACGGCGGCTTTATCGCCCGGAAATTGGTACTTGGAGAGGAGGTCGCGGACTTCCATCTCGACGAGGTCGAGGAGTTCTTTGTCGTCCACGAGGTCCACTTTGTTCAGGAAAACGACGATGGCGGGCACGCCGACCTGGCGGGCGAGGAGGATGTGCTCGCGCGTCTGGGGCATGGGGCCTTCGGAAGCGTCCACCACGAGGATGGCGCCGTCCATCTGGGCCGCGCCGGTAATCATGTTTTTGACGTAGTCGGCGTGGCCGGGGCAGTCCACGTGAGCATAATGGCGGTTATTGCTCTGGTATTCAACGTGGGACACGGCGATGGTGACGGTTTTGGTTTCGTCACGGACCGTGCCGCCTTTGGTGATGTCCGCGTACGAAATCGGAGTCGCCAGGCCTTTGCGCGATTGAGTTGCGACAATGGCGGCGGTCAGCGTGGATTTGCCGTGGTCAATGTGTCCGATTGTGCCGACGTTGACGTGCGGCTTGGTTCGTTGAAATTGCTCTTTAGCCATATTTTATTTTTAGTTGTGTTTATCTACAAATAGTCTGGAGCCCATGATCAGGATTGAACTGATGACCTCATCCTTACCAAGGATGTGCTCTACCAACTGAGCTACATGGGCGTGCCATAAATCATTCGTTCAAGCCGGATAACATAAACGACAAAAAACCGTCCCCCTTGACTTTTCTCTCGAAAATCCAAGAGGCGACCGGCTAATTGACTTTTTACGGACTACCGACGGTGCTTAAAGTACGAAACAAGCCCAAGGGTGTCAACAGGCAATTTTTAACTTTTAGCGGGACTGTTTTTGGCATCCAAAATGGCCCGGGCGCGGGCAAGGGCGGCATCCATATCGCCACAGATATTATCCATGCCAATCTTATCAATAAAACCGGCGCGCGTGAGCGTAAAAAGCGGTTGGGAATGGGGGGCGCATAAAATCAGATCCTTCTTTTTTATGCGCAATTTTTCAAGCAAATCCTCCAGGGCATCCAGGCCGGTGGCATCGAGGTGAAGCACGTCGCGCATGCGCAGGATGAGGACGTCAGGCAATTGGCCGGCGCGGCGCAAGGTCGTTTCCAGTTTATCTGCCGCGCCAAAAAAGAACGCGCCGAAAATGCGAAAGACCATCACACCGGGCGGGATGACCCGGGCTGCGGCCGGTCCATCGGCGCTTTGCCCGGCGGTTTCATCCGCGTGGACTTCGGTGAGTTCTGAAAGGCGGGCGACGAGCAACGCGGACGCCAGGATGAGCGAAGCGCCCACGGCGGTGGGCAAATCCAAACAAACCGTCAGGATGAACGCGCATAGGAAAACGGCAACGTCGCTTTTGGGCCAATGGCTGAGCCGGCGAAACCGGTGCCACTCGCCCATGCGCAATGAGACGACCACCAGCACCGCGCTCAAGGCCGGCAACGGGATGTGCTTGGCCACTGGCGCGGCGGCGAGCAAAATGACCAGGACGGTCAGCGAATGAATAATCCCGGCGACAGGTGTGCGGCCTCCGCAGCGGACGTTCGTGGCGGTGCGCGCGATAACGCCGGTGGCGGGCATGCCACCAAAAATGCCCATCGCAATATTGGCAATGCCCTGGCCCATCAATTCCTGGTTGGAATCGTGGCGGTCGTCAATCATGCCGTCGGCGACGACCGCCGAGAGGAGTGATTCAATGGCACCGAGGACGGCGATCGTCATGCCGGCGGGGACCAGCGCGCGCCATTCATCGAAGGTCAACGACGGCCACTGCGGCAAGGGCAGCGCGCGCGGCATCTCACCAAATTTTGTGCCGAGGGTTTGAATCCCGAATTTATCCGGCCAATCGAAAATCGCCGAGGCCAAACCGGCCAGGACAACAATAATGATTGAGCCGGGAAGGCGGCGGCCAATATTTTTCGGCCAATGCCAGATGGCCAGTGTGCAAATGACGGCCAGCAGCACGGTTGGCCAATTGGGATGAAAATCGGTGGCGAGGGTTTCGAGCTTGCCGATAAAATCCGGCGGCAATTTTTCGTGCAGCCCAAAAAAATCGCCGATTTGGGTGCTCATGATGATGATGGCGATGCCGCTAGTGAAACCGGTAACGACGGGAAAGGGAATGTATTTGATCAGCGAGCCGAGTTTGCATGCGCCGAGAACGATTAGAATCACCCCCGCCATGAGGGCGCAGGCGACGAGCGCCTCGGGCCCGTGCTTCATCACAATGGGCGCCAGCAACGGCACGAAGGCGCCAGCCGGGCCGCCGATTTGCACCCGCGAGCCGCCGAAAGCCGAAATGCAAAGGCCGGCGATAATGGCGGTGAAGAGACCGATTTGCGGGTTCAGTCCCGAGGCAATGGCCAGCGCCATGGAAAGGGGCAAGGCGACGATGCCCACCGTGATACCGGCGGCCAGATCCGAATAAAAATTGCGCGCTGAATAATCCTTCAGCGTGCTCCAAAGCGCCGGACGAAACGAAAATGGCAAATTCATTTAAGGCTAAGGAAAATATTCCTTAAGTTTGATTCTGCAAAAGCCGGGGAGGAATTCAAATCTTTTTAGGGCCGCAAAAAAAATGCGCCGGATTTTGTCCGGCGCGATAAAAATTAAAATTTTGAAAATGCGGCTGGCTTACCGCCAATGGCCGCGGACGTGGCGCCATCCGCCAAAAGGGCCGCGATACCAGTAGCCCGGAACCCAAACCGCGCCCACCCAGGGCGGATGAACCCACTGGCCGCCTGTCCAAACCCACGTGGCGCCGTTCCATTGCCATTCGCCGGCGACCCAGGCGTAGCCGTTCCCCGGTGAAGCGCTCGCCGTGTCACTGGGAGTGGCCGGCGGCAACGCGCTTGCTTGCACGGGAGTGGGCGCGGATCCGGCGGTGTTAATCATGTAATTCACCACGCGGTCGCTAACACCGGCATTGCGCAGGCTAATAATGTCCGTAGGAGCCAAACGATAAACAGAACGGGTATTTTGAATCTGCGAGATGATGACATCGTCGCTCACGTTGGCATGGGCAAGTGCTTCGACATCGGCAATCGAGAGGGCCGCCAGCGGCTGCGGGCTGGTAGCCGCGGCAACAGAGTTATTATTGGAGGCACTGTTCGTACTTTTGCAGCCGGTCAAAATGATTGCGAAAGTTGTTACGGCAACTGTGACTGCGTAAAATTTATTCATCACTCCTTTAGACATAAAAACGTAGTGTCGGTTTCAAAAAAATCAAATCATGGCGTTTAAGCGCGTGGATGGGCGGCATCGTAGGCTTTCTTCAATCGTTCGGTGCTGACATGCGTGTAAATCTGGGTGGTGGCCAAATGGGCGTGGCCGAGCAATTCCTGGACGCTGCGCAAATCCGCGCCGGCATCGAGCAAATGAGTGGCGTAGCTGTGGCGCAGCTTGTGCGGCGTCAGGTTGGGGTCCAAACCGGCGAGGGCGAGATATTGCTTGAGCCGGCGCGATAGCTGGACTGGATGCAAGGGCGCGCGCAGTTTTGTTTCCGAGAAAAAAACCGGCGAAGCACCCGCGGGCGGCTGCTTTAACATTTTCCAGTAACGTTCAATGGCCTCAAGCGCGGGCTTGCCGATGGGAACCATGCGCTCTTTTTTTCCTTTGCCGCGAACGCGCACGATTTGCTGCGACCAGTCGATGTCATCGGCATGCAGGCCGCAAAGCTCGCTGATGCGCAGGCCGCAGGAATAAATGGTCTCGAGCACGGCGACATCGCGCAACGCGGCAGCAGGAGAAACGGGCCGGCCCGCGCTTTTTTTTCCTTTTTGCGACTCCACCAGTTGTTGCGGCGCGGCGAGGAGATCGTTCATTTGCTGCACGGTCAAAAATTTCGGGAGACGTTTTTCGATTTTTGGCAGCGATAAATTTTTGATGGGCGAACCGGTGACAAGGCCGTGGCGGACAAGAAATTTGTAAAAGGTCCGCAGGGCGGAAAAGCGCAAGGCGGTGGCGGCGCGGCTAAGGTGGTTGCGGCCGAGGTAACGCAAATAGGCGCGAAAATCGTCCCGCGAAAGCTTTTCCCAGACGGGCGTGGATTTTTGTTCCTGCAAATGCCAGCGGGAAAATTCCTGGAGCGCGTGCCGGTAATTTTTTTGGGTGTAAGCGGCCGCGCCGCGGTCCGTGGCCAGATGGGCGAGGAATTTTTGGACCCATTTGTCCGTTGACGGTTCATTTGCCATATTTCAAATAAAATTCATTTTGGAACAATTCATCCGGGTCGTATTTGCGTTTCAGCACAAAAAAATCTTTGGCCTGCGGATAGGCTTCGGCGAATTGTTGCGTCGTCGCATGCAAACGATACGGCAAATAATATCTCCCGTCATGTCGTAATGCAGCGGCGACCATGTCCTGCGTGAGCGCGGCCATCTGCGCCTCGCCGGCGGCGTCCCGTTTTTGGCTAAAAAGCATCACGAGCGAAATCAGGTTCGTATTGGCATAACGCAAAAAGGTGTCGTGGTCCGTCTCGACATCCCGGACCGTGACGTTGAGGAGGTCGCCATGATTGGCCGGAATAATCGTTTGCAACTCCCCGACAAAGGGCGCGAACTGGCCGGGCGGGACAAAACATTCCACCAGGATATCCGTGGTATTGGTGCTGTGGTCGGAAAACCAATCGGACGGCTCATAGAGGATGTCGTTGCGATCGAAAATATTGCCGGCCAGCACGGAGGAAAAATATTTTTCGGCATCCCAGCGGAGTTCCTTGCCGTATTCACTATTAACGCCGCCGCGAAAAATCAACCGCTCCAGTGTCCGGTCTTTCGGTTCGCCGAGGGCGCTCACCAGGAAATTGGTGGCGGGCACGCGATGAAAAATGTTCAGGACGCCATCCTGCAGGAAATTCTGGGACGTCACGCGCAGCCGGCCATAAACCATGGCGACGTCATCCGCACGGGAAGTTTTTTGGGCCAGGACATTCGCATAATCGGAAACCGAAACGGGGATCCGCTCGA
>JASHZU010000460.1 GCA_030042375.1 Verrucomicrobiia bacterium | reverse complement strand
TGTCGTCTGACAATTGGGATTTCCCCACCAACAAATATCCCAATGTGGGCTGGCTTGGCCGTGTCCATCGCGGCACGCCCTGGCAAACGGTCTATCTCAAATCAACCAATATTTTGGCGTATGCCGTAGCGGGCCCTTCCGGTGCGGCCACCTGGCAGCTTTGGACCGGCAACGTTTACAATGGATATGACGCCACGAATACGGCGCCGATGTGGGACCGCTTGTTGTTTGATATTTTCACCGCGGCTCCGGATGACAACGCCACGCGCGGCCAGCTTAACGTCAACGTCGGCGCAAACGATGTTTACAATACGCAGACCGGCCTCGCCTCGTGGTCGGCCTTGCTCAGCGGCACAGTGGCGCTTTCCAATTCTTTAAATGACGCGGGCATCAGATTCGTTACGCGTTATCAAAGCCCGAGAGTCGGCGAGAGTGGCCCGGGTTATGCCGTGTGGACACTTCAACCCATCGGCTCGCCAGATCCGACCTTGCCCATGACCAGTAACTCGATGTGGAAGATTGTCCAAAGCATCAACACCGTCCGCACCAACATGGTAAACCTGGATGGCCTTTCCAATGTGTTTGAACACGTAGGCGATGTCCTGGCTGCGCCCGCCTTGAGCGATGCCTCGCCTTTCCTGGATTCCGCCGATCCCGTGCAACAAGAGAAAGGCATCAGCGATGAAATGTACGAATGGTTGCCGCAGCAGGTCATGGGGCTTTTGACCGTGAGCGGCGCGCCGCAATCGCCGCCGCGCTATGTCATTTATTGCTACGGCCAGACCCTCAAACCCGCGCCCAACGGCCTTGTTGAAAGCGGCCAGTTCTTTGGCCTCTGCACCAATTACCAGGTCACCGCCGAAAGCGCCTCCCGCGCCGTCATTCGTATAGAAAACGCCCCCACCCCGGCCAATCCCAACGCCACCCCCCACATCGTCATCGAGCAATTCAACCCTCTGCCCCCTGACTAAAAAATGTGGTGGCAGGCATCTTGCCTGCCGTAGAACCGTGGCCTCCGGCCCGGTGGAACTCCTCTGGGTAAAAGCCAGATGGATTGCGTACATCGTCATTCGTAAATCGTAAATTTGAAGGTATTCGGGAACTAACGTTTTTCTCCCTTTCTCAGGTAAAATGCCCCGATGATCGCCAAAAGGCCATTATCGGGCCATGCCGCTTTTAGTGATAATAGCGGGCTTACGCCCGCTCTGACTAACATTCTGTCTCCTGACTTCTGGATTCTGGATTCTTGCCGCTCAGGCCAATACATACCGCTTTTTACCCTAAATCAACCCTCTCAAATGGAAAACAAACTAAAAACAAACCGATACAAACCAAAAAAATTTTCTTCCCCATGAATCAGCCCACGCCAATATCGCACACCGTCGGCCCTAACGTTCCTCCCTCTCCTGGGGGAGAGGGCGAGCTAAATTGTAGCAGCGGGCGTGAGCCTGCTCTAATTGTCATTCTGACTCTGCTTTCGTTGGTGTCCCTGCCCGCCGCCGCGTCCACCGTAGCTTTCCTGCCATCCGTCTTGTCCGTCATCGCTTCAGCGCAGACGGAAGCTTTAGCGAAGGATGGAGCGAAGGTGGAAGCCTTGGTGGAGCTGAAACTCCAAAGCCCAGGTTCCAATTGGGTGTTTGGCAATTGGATGTTCTCTGGAGCTTGGACGTTGGAGTTTGGATGTTTTCCATCCTCCATCCTCGCCGGATTTTTACACCCTGTACAAAGCTGTACAACCCTGTACCAACCTGTACAAGACCCCCGGGAGGGGGGAGGGGGACCCGCTTCAACGGCTCAACCCTTCAACCTGAAACCCAAAAAATCCGTGTTTATCCGTGTCCATCCGTGGTTAAATCAAATGGCTTGCCTTTTCTGTTCCATGCGGCATCGTTCTGCTATGAGAAAATCCTTTGCACTTTTGTTCGCGGTTCTGAGCTTTCCCGCATTCGCGCAAATGGGCGGTCCCGGCCCTTCTCCCGCCGGCGGAAACTTCGACAACGTCATGGACCAATTGGTCGGCGCCAATCCCGTCTTTTCCGCCACCATGTACACGACCATTTCCAGCCCAAACGGCTCCATGAACAGCACCACCAAAATGTATTATAACCACGGTACCTCGCGCATGGAGATGAACATGGCCGATGTCTCGGGCTCCGGCGTGCCTCCCGGCGCTGCCGACCAGGCCAAAGCCATGGGCATGGACCAGGTCGTCGTCATTTCTCCCGTCGCTCGTACAAATGTTTATACCATTTATCCGAACCTGCATTGCTACCTCTCCGCGCCGCCCCCCGTCCCGTCCACTGATACCAATAGCTACAACGTCCAAAAAACTAAAATCGGCACCGACACTGTGGAAGGCCATCCTTGCGATAAATACGATGTCACCGTCATCTCCAGTGGCCAGACCAATAATCTCACCGTCTGGAATGCGACCGATCTGAGCAATTTTCCCATCCAAATTGAAATGGTGGACCACGGAGTGTCCGCAACCATGAGCTTCCAGAACGTTTCTTTCCAGCCGGTTTCCGCATCCCTGTTCCAGCCTCCGGCTGGTTACACGCGCTACGACAGCCCGGATGACCTTATCAAGGCGGTGCTTGCCAGTCGCATGGGTGGTGGCGCGGGCGGTGCGCCGGCCATGCCTTCCACACCAGCGCCGCCGCCGACACAGTAACGCGTTTCGAACGCCTTGTTTAGATGAAGCTTGTTGCGTTCGCTGCGCCTTACTAATTATTTTATGGCTGCTCCGCTCGAATGGTTTTTGGGCGGTCGGAGGACCTTCCCGGCCATGCTGGATGCCATCGCCGCTGCGCGCGATTCCGTGCGGCTGGAAACCTATATCTACTCCGATGGCCATCTGGGACGCCTCTTCCTGGACGCCCTTCTT
>JASHZU010000459.1 GCA_030042375.1 Verrucomicrobiia bacterium | reverse complement strand
TTCCCAGCCTGCCGGCCACCGTGCAACAACAGGGCCTGGTCGTGGCCAAATCCACGCGCAACTTCCTGATGTTTTTCACCCTGTCGTCCACGAACGGCAACTACAATGATATCACGCTGGGCAATTATATTCAGTCCACTTTGTTTGACCCCGTCAGCCGTGTCAGTGGCGTGGGGGAAGCGGATTTGTTCGGCTCGCAATACGCCATGCGCATCTGGCTCGACCCGAACAAGCTCAAGTACTATTCCATTTCTGCCAGCGATGTGATCAGCGCCGTCCAGGCCCAAAACCAGGAAGTGCCGGCGGGCCAGTTGGGCATGTTGCCGGCCGTGAACGGCCAGGAATTGAATGTGGTCCTGCAAGGCCAAACCACCCTGAATACCACGGCCCAATTCGATAATATTCTTTTGCGCGTGAACCAGAACGGCTCGCGCGTGTATTTGCGCGACGTGGCGCGGACGGAGCTGGCCGGGCAAACGTACACGTTTGGCGTGCGTACCGACGGCCGTCCCTGCGCCGCGGTGGGCATCCGCCTGGAGCCGGGCGCCAATGCCTTGGCCACCGCTGATGCCGTGCGCGCCAAAGTGAAGCAGCTTTCGCAATTTTTCCCTCCCGGCATCGTCGTGACCTGGCCTTACGACTCCACGGAATTTATCCGCGCGTCCATTAAGGAAGTCGTCAAGACTCTGGCTGAGGCCATCGTCATGGTGTTTCTAATTCTATACTTCTTCCTCCAAAATCTGCGGACGGCGTTCATTCCCACCATTGTGGTGCCGGTGGCATTGCTCGGTTCGTTTGCCCTCATGAGCGCCTTTGGTTTTTCCATTAATGTGCTGACCATGTTCGGGCTGGTGCTGGCCATTGGCATCCTCGTGGATGACGCCATCGTGGTGACGGAAAATGTGGAACGAATCATGAACGAGGAAGGATTGTCTCCGCGCGATGCCACGCGCAAAGCGATGAGCCAAATCACTGGCGCGCTCATTGCGATTTCGCTGGTGCTGACGGCGGTGTTCATTCCCATGGCATTCTTCGGCGGATCGGTCGGCGCGATTTACCGGCAATTTTCCATGTCACTCGTTGCTTGCATGGCCTTTTCGATCTTTTTGGCGATGTCCCTGACTCCGGCGCTTTGCGCGTCGATGCTGCCGCGCGTTGAAAAAGGGCATCATCATGAAAAGAAAGGGTTCTTCGGCTGGTTCAACCGGAACTTTGACGCCACGACGCATCGCTACGAGGGATGGACGTCGAGCATCGTCAAACGCTGGCCGATTTACCTGGTGGTTTATGTGTTGATTGTCGGCTCCGTCGGCTGGCTGTTTGCAAGCCTTCCGTCGGCATTTCTGCCCGATGAAGACCAGGGCTATTTTTTGAACCTGATTACGCTGCCTGTGGGCGCGACCCAACAGCGCACGGTGGCCTCGCTCGAGCAGATGGAGAAATACTATTTCAAGCAGCCGCAAGTGGAGGACGTCATTGACGTGGCGGGTTTCAGTTTTTCCGGCCAGGCGCAAAACTCAGCGCTGGCGTTCGTCCATTTGAAAGACTGGAGTGAACGCCCCGGGGCGACCAACGGCGTTGATGCGATCATCCAACGCGCATTCATGGGATTGGGCGGGTTGCCGGACGCTTTTATTTATCCTGTCAACCCGCCGCCCATCCCGGAATTGGGCATCGTGGCTGGTTTCGACATGGAATTGGAAGACCAGGGCAGCCTGGGCCACGATCAATTAATGGCCGCTCGCCGGCAATTGATGGCCTTGGCCGCTACGAACGATGCGGTATCGGGATTGCAAATGCAGGCGCTCGAAGACACGCCGGAAATGCAGGTGGACGTGGACCAAACCAAGGCCTCTGCCCTGGGTGTTTCGCTGGCGGACCTGAACACGACACTGACGACTTACTTCGGTTCTTATTACATTAATAATTTTATCGACGGCAATCGCGTGCAGCACGTCGTCGCTCAATTGGACGCGCCCTACCGGATGCTTCCACAGGACATTGGCAATGTTTATGTGCCCGCCAACGGCACCAACATGGCCCCGCTCTCCGAAATGGTGAAGACCCATTGGATTTACGCTTCGCCTTCGCTGCAACATTACAACGGCTTCCCCGCCCTCGAACTCACCGGCTCGGCCAAGCCGGGCGTCAGCATCGGCCAGGCCATGGACGCGATGCAAGCGATGGTCAAGGAATTGCCCCGGGGCATTGGCTTTGAATGGACCGGCCAATCCTACGAGCAAGTGATATCATCCAAACAAGCGCCGATATTGCTCACGCTTTCTATCCTCGTCGTGTTTCTAGCCCTGGCCGCGCTCTATGAAAGCTGGTCCATTCCTGTGGCCGTGATTCTCGTGGTGCCGCTGGGAGTCATTGGCGCCCTGCTGGGTGCACATGCCCGCGGGTTGCCGAACGACGTCTTTTTCAAAGTCGGTTTGCTCACCATCATCGGCCTGTCGGCCAAGAACGCCATTTTGATTGTGGAATTCGCCAAGGACTTGCAGGCGCAGGGCGTACCTTTGATGGAAGCCACGCTGACGGGCGCACGGTTGCGGTTGCGGCCGATTTTGATGACGTCGCTGGCGTTCATCCTGGGCGTGATGCCGATGGCGATCAGCACCGGCGCGGGCGCGGCCAGCCGCCATGACATGGGTACAGGCGTGATTGGCGGCATGATTTCGGCGACGATTTTAGCTGTCTTCCTGGTGCCAGTGTTCTATGTGCTGGTGCGCCGGATTTTCAAAGGCAAACCGTTGCACGCGGCAGGCGCGCCGATTATATCGGGCAGCGGCGACAACAAAGATGATAAGCCCCAAAGCCATGAATAAATTTTCTCATTGGAAATTGCTCTTGCTGGCGGCGTTCGCGCCGGTCGCGGTGCTTTTGGCGCTGGGTCTGGCGGGTTGCACGATGATTCCGAAGTACCAGCGGCCGGTGGCAAACATTTCGACCAACTGGCCCAGCGTGCCCGGCTACGCGAAAGTGCAAACGGTCCCGGCGGCGGTCCCGGCGGCGGACATCGGCTGGCACGATTTCTTCCGCGATCCGCGCCTGCAACAAGTCATCCGAATCGCGCTGACGAACAATCCCAATTTGCTCGCGTCCATTTACAACGTGCAGCAATCGCGCTCGTTGTATCATGTGCAGCAAACGGAGCTGCTTCCCACCATCGATTTGAATGCCAGCGGCCAGCGCACACGAACTCCGAACGTTTATACCGGCGGCACCAATAGCGGTCCACCGGCGCTCGTTTTCACGGAATACAATGCCAATGTGGGCCTTGCCTCCTACGAAGTGGACCTGTTTGGCCGCGTGCGCAGTCTCACCCGGCAGGCGCTGGAAACCTACCTGGCCACGGATGAAGCGCGCCGGAGCGCGCAGATTGCACTGGTGGCCCAGGTGGGCACGGCTTACATCACCGAGCAAGAGGCGATGGAGCAACTCACTATCTCCCGCGAACAATTGAAAGCGGCGCAACAGACCTATGATTTGACCCGGCGCAGCTTCGAGGCCGGGGTGTCGTCGCAGTTTGACTTGAACAGCGCCTCGCTCCAGTTGCAGAACACGACGGCCTCGGTGGCCGGTTACGCGCAGCAACTGGCCGAGGCCTCGGATAACCTGACACTGCTGATGGGCGAACCGCTGCCGCTGGAATTGCAACCGACGCAACCGTTCAATCCCCAGGTGTGTCTCTCGGACATTCCGGCGGGCCTGCCGTCTGATTTGCTGCAACGCCGGCCGGACGTGGCCGAAGCCGAGCATCAGCTCAAGGCCGCTAATGCCAATATTGGCGCGGCACGCGCGGCGTTTTTCCCGACGGTTACGCTGACCGGCAACTATGGGTTTGCGAGCACGACGCTGCAAAGTTTGTTTGCGCCCGGGTCACAGGCGTGGGGTTTCAATCCGCAAATTGTCTGGCCCATCCTGGATATGGGAACGGCGTATCACGAACTCAAGGCCGATGAAGCGGCGAAACTGGAGCAGGCGGCCAATTACAAGAGCGCGGTGCAGACGGCGTTCAAGGAAGTGGCCGATGCGCTGGCGGTGCGGGAAACGGTGCAAACGCAACTCGTGGACAACGAGGAATTGGTCAAGACCGACGACCAGAGTTATCAACTGACCAAGGCCGGTTTTAAAACGGGCATCAACAGCGCGCTGGATGTGAATGTGACGCTGCAGACGCTCGATAGCGCACGCCTGAGTCTCATCGAGGCCCAATATTCGCGGCTCATCAGCCTGATTAACCTCTACCAGGCCCTGGGCGGAGGCTGGAGCGAACAGACCGTGGAAGAGACGGCGAAGCAGTAAGCATCCGCAGATTGTGCAGATGGATATGGTCTGGAACACCAGCGACGTGTTGTTCGTAACCAGAACCGAGTGATTATGCAGCTTTTAGCGGTGTTAATATAACTGGTTTCAGCGGTAAAATGGGTGGTTTGACAAAACGTAATGGCTGGGCGGCATTCGGATCCTGGAAGGCAAGCCCTCCATAAAGCAAATCACGATAGGCATTGACTGTCATTTCATTCCACACGGGCAAGACATTTTCTGCGGCCACATGGGCATATTTCAACGGAGCGGTAAGGGTAACCGAAGCATTGGTCTGAATGGAAGCAATGGTGGCGACTTCCGTGTTGGGAGCGCTTGCGTTAAAAGTGTTCGTTCCAGTTTTAGGGGGGAAGGGATAGTTCGGATTGATGATAATCTGGTCCTTCACAGAGAGGCCAGTGGTTGATTTGATGGGCAATACCGTAGCCCCGGCCTGGGCGGCGCCGGAGGTGGTGGTATAGGGGTTGTTATCATTGAGACTTCCGGTGTAAGTATAAACGCTTTTGTAATCAACGCTGGCAGTAGATTGGTAGTTTATCGAGAGGGTGGTGGAAGTCGAGTTGGAGATGGTCGTACTCGAAGAACTGCCCTGGCTGCCGGATCCGGATGCCTGCACCACTCCCTCCTTGATGGAGACTCCGAAATTAATTGAGTTTGATTGGGTATTTGTGAAAGAGTACTTCGTTTCGATACCTGAAGTATAGGTCAAGCTATAGGATTGTTTATACGTGGTCTCATTCGAGACGACGGACTGCACTGTTACCGGGTCATTGGCGGGAGGCGCACCATCGGACAAAACGGTACTGCCATAGTTAACGGAGGTGATGGGCTGAAACCGGGCGACGCCGGACGAATTGGTATTGAAAGTGGAGAGGTCTGCGCCCTGCCAGCCTGAGGCATAGAATGGATCCAGGCTGAGGAGCGCGGCGCAGTCCTGAGCGTTGAGGGAGCAAGGCATAGAAGCTCCGGGAGGAGGGGCAAAGGAATAGGCAGATGCTCCGCCGTTTATCACCTCGACCAGCTGCTCGACGGAAACGGTGTAAAGGGTGGGCCACGAACCCAAAACCTGACTGAAGTAAAAGTTCGGGTAATCCCAGATGGCGAGCTGCACGCGCACCAGGACAGTGAATGTGTCCGCCTGGAAAGCTTCCTGGCTAACCGGAGCAGTGTCCCCGGGCCAGGGATTTCCGCCAGTCTGCCAAGCGAGGTTGGTGGCCTGGCTCTGGCTAAGGGTGTAAGTATTTCCCGACGAGGTTTGGGTGCCCTGCGTAGTGGAGTTGTCCCAGGTTTGGGATGTTTGCGCCGAATTGCTTGCGCCAAGGCTCAACCCAAACCCCATAAATGAAAAGCCAAGGCTTCCCGAGCCGGAGATTGATGAGCCCGCCGTGGAGGAAATGTCGTTGGTAACGCTGTAATTGTTGCTTTCTGAATCGCTGAAAGTCCAACTGTAGGTATTGGTATTGGAAAGCGCGTAGCTGGCGTTGCTCGCATTGCCCGGCGGATTATAAATCAGGGCGATAGGCATGGCCTTGATTTGGATAAGTTCCGTGGGAACGACGCCGATGACCCATTGCGCCAGAGTGTATTGGCCAGAGGCTGGGAACTCACAGGTAACCGCGCCGCCTTCATTAAGCACGCCAACACTTTCCATTGGGCCGTAATCCCAGTAGTTAGAGTCATTAGTGTCTCCCAGCCAGCAGACAAATTGAAGTCTCAAGATAGTCTGGACTTGAGTCAGAGGAACGGGAAGCCAAACGTTTTGTTGGATAGTCCCGCTTGCAGTCTTCATGATTTGCATGATCTGGTTGTCGCCCTGCTCAGGAATGTTCAACTGGGGCGAGCCGTACTGGTTGGTGCAATTGTTGCCGTAGAGGTCAACGATAAGAGGCGAACCCACCGCTTGCCAGGGTTGGCCATTGGATCCAATGATGACGTTGCCACCACCGTCCAGCTGAACCTGTTCAAGTTGCACCACAAAATGCGCGTGATTCCCGCCGGGGGCGCCCCCAAAGCCGCCCGGATCGTTCCCCGCGAAATTGAAGGAGAAGTTGAAAGGAATTACAATGGTTGAAGAGGGGACGGCGAACATCCAGGAAGTATCGCTGGGAGTGATGACCGCAAGGGAGGCGGTCACCGTTTCGCCGGCGGCATGGGAGTTTTTCAAAGGCGCGGTGAGCGCAATCTGGGTGGGAGCAAGAGGCACAGGAATACCATTGGACATCGCCACCCCAATTCCGGAAATGGTTACCTGCTCCTGGTCCGAGCCGCCGGGATTGATGGTCAACAATTGGCCAACGGCCAATCCCGAGACTGAAGACAAGGTCAAAATATTCTGGCCAGCAGCATTGGTCCCACTGGTTATGGCCGCAGCACCTGTAGGCACCAGGTAGGGAGTGGTAATTTTTTGGGCTCCGTTGGGGGAGGCAGGAGTAATGGATGTGCCCATATTCACACTTTGGTTTGTCCAGGAGGCAGGATTCATGGGACCGCTAAGGCCAAAGGAAAACTGCATGGGCATCACGTAAGTGCCAATGGTGACAAACTGTAAACCCGTAATGCTATTGCCGGCTTTAACAAAATTCTGCTCCGCGGTCTGGATATCGGATGGCGTGCCAGAGCCCCATTGGATGTTTCCTGACGAATCAGTCATTGCCCAGCCGCCGTCCGGGTCAAAGACAACATTGGCAACCCCGGTGTGATCCGGGAGGTTATTGGCGGCGGCGAGTACGTCGGCAGGAAATCCGGAACTGCTGTTATAGGTTCCGGAGCCTTCGTCACTCTGGTCGTAGCCTATGAGGAGCCAATCGCCGCTTGGCGAAAAGATTAAATTGGTGGGCGAATATCGGGTCTGGTCGGCGGCATTGGATTGGTTGTAATTGGCAAGCAGGGTGGTTACCTGGCTGGGTACATTGGGCCCAAGTTTATAGCCGACACCCGGACAAAAGACGGCCCATACGTCGTTAGCCTGCCACGAGACATTGAGCTGCGGATTCGTTGAGGGGATATTCAGCGAGGACACCGCCGCTGCCAAATCAGCAGGAAAACTTCCATAGGTGGCGACTTTTCCGTTGGACAGAAGCACAAGAAAGCCCCTCGTGTCGGGGTAACAAAAAATATTGTTGACGACCCATCCTTGAGTCTGCACGCCGTTTTGCAACTCGCCCTGAAGGTCAGACGGGAAGTTCTGGCTGGTAACGGACTGGCCGTTTTTTCCGAAAATAATCCATGCGGTGTTAGACATAAGTTAATCCTTTCTAAGTGAATAAGAACCAAGCCTACTTTTCAGAATAGTAACTACTAATTGAATAAAGTCGAGCAATATCTTAATAAAGTTATTCACAAAATTAGTTTTTTTACTTATTTTTATTTTTAAAAACCCAACGCGGACATCAGCACGCATGTCCTTTTGCGAACCAAAGTAATTTAGAGCGTTTGAAGAAAAGCTTTAGCCGTCCGGCAGCAAGAAATTTTGGCGTTTTAGCGAAGCCGAGCCAAGGAGGATACCCGCAACGGCCTGTGACTGCGTGCCGGGCCGTAGCTTAGGCGCAGGCGGGTCAACGCTTCACCGCTTCAACGCTTTAACTAAAATGAGGTATTCCGGAACTAAGAAAATTCCGTGCATGGGCTAAAATGATCGCAGGTGCACCATTGTTGTTCACCAGTTGTTCTTTGACATTTTGTTGAGAGAGGAGGGCGGGTGGGAAGCTCCGTAGGAGCGACATATTTGTAGTTCCCAAGCCCAACAAACCTCTAAGCCCCGTAGGGGCGACATCTTCCGATGATGCCGCTCTTGACGGAGCTTGGATGATTTTTGGGGGAATATGGTTCTAGAAAGATGTCGGCCCTAACGGGCCTTGCACGATCGACACAAATCAGGACTTCCGGTGAAAACAAACCAAATCCGACCGAAAAAATTACACCCTGCACAACCCTGTACAAAGCTGTACCAACCTGTACAAGACCCCCTGGAGGGGGAGGGGGGGTGGCCTAAAGCCCAGTCAAGGCTAGTCAAACCTAATCAAAGCTAATCAAGCAAGTTTTTGAGAAAAAAAGATTGTTTAAATTCTCGGAGTCCCTGTCCGCCTAAGCTCCATTGGAGCGAAAGGGAATCGGCGGTGAAAAACACAGCCTCATTAAGACGAATTAAGCTGCGTTAAGCCCTATTAAGCGGTTTTCAGGAAAAAATTATTTTCTCGTTTGGGCATCTCGCAAAACGACGGTCGTTCGCGCAGTTCGCAAATGATATTTCGGAGATGCAGACCGGTTTCCGGGCTTTTTTAGAACGATAGCCATTGGTAATTTCCCTTGCTTGAATCCGATTTGAGGCGATAATTATGTGTATGAGCGCGCAAGAAATGTTGATTGAAGAAATCAAGCGCCAGCCCGAACCGGTGCTGCGCGAAGTCTTGCACTATCTCAAATTCCTCGAACGTCAGCGTCAAAAGGATGCTCCCATGGACACCGTCGTGGCGGATACCTGGGAAAAACTTGGCCCCGCCCCGGACGTGGACTATGACAAAATTTAATCGCGGCGATGTTGTAGCCGTGGATTTAGGCATGGCAGCCAAAGTGAGGCCTTGCGTCGTGATTTCCGTGAGCAAACCCGATAGCCAGCGTAATATGTCCGTGGTCGTGCCCATGACAACTGAAATTCGCGGCGGCGAGTGCGAAATCCGGTTTCCCAAACCGGCATGGCTTCGACAGGAATCCGTGGTTAATGTTCTAGGTATCGCCGGCGTAGATAACGCAAAAATTGAGCGCCGCATATCCGCATTTCCCGCCGACAAAATGTTGGAAATTGAATCGGTGTTGAAACGGCTGCTGGGCTTGTAAGCTCGCCGCGGTATCGCGCGACTTTGCTATGGATTTGGCGTTTTTTTGTTGCGATACTGCGCTTCCGATGAATCCAGTACTCAAATTATTGCTCGAAGGCAGCCGCCTGGACACGGCGCAAATGGCCCAGGTGCTGAATCTGTCCGAAGCGGAAATCAATGCGCAACTCGCCGAGCTAAAGGCCCAGGGGATTCTGCTGGGCTGGTCGCCCATCCTGAACCTGTCGGATGAAGAGGCTGGGCTGGTTTGCGCGGTGATCGAGGTGCGGATTACGCCAGAACGCGGCGGCGGCTTCAACCGGCTGGCCGAGCGTATTTCCCGTTTTGATGAGGTGGAATCCTGCTATTTGATGTCCGGCAGCTACGATTTGCTGGTGTTTGTGAATGGAACCAGCCTGCAGCGGGTGGCGGCGT
>JASHZU010000458.1 GCA_030042375.1 Verrucomicrobiia bacterium | reverse complement strand
ATCAGCCTCAATGACAAGTGGTGCACCGTTCAGGATTGCATCTATACCAACCCGGCCACCGGTACGTCGGACGCCGCTCCTGCGGCATATACATTTGGCGGTTCAGCGGCGCAGTCCCTGTTCCAGCGCTGTACCTCGTACGGACCTTACTATCACATCATGGTGACACAAGCCTCAACGCCCGGGCCGGACGTGTTCCTGAATTTTAATTGTTTTGGCACGCATTACAACGGCGGCCCGCACCAGCGCTGGGCCGCCGGCGCGCTTCACGATAACATCAACATGGCTGCGGATACCGAGGGTAATAGTGTTTACACCCCTTATTTAGCCATTAACAATCGCGGCAACGACGGCAGCGGCCAGGGATGGGGAGCGGGTTTTAGTGTGATGTACAACTGCCAGGTGCCGCAATTTCAATTGGAAGAGCCCGACACAACGACCAATGAATATAACTGGGTAATCGGGGGCATCGGCTCTGAGGCCAGTTACAGCGATGAAGGTACCTATGACACGCTTGGCACTATTGTGAGCCCGCACAGCCTTTATCTGGAGCAGCTCAAAGAACGGCTCGGCCCCGCTGCTGTGGCAAACATCGGCTATCAGGTTTTTACTTTGTCGGCGTCGCCTTCCACACAATCCGTCGTGCAGGGGACGAGTGTTCCCTTTATGGTGGACATCGCCACGAATAATTATTTCAGCGATACCGTAGCGTTAAACGTGGCTGGTTTGCCGGTCGGTGCGAATGCAGTCTTTAGCCCAAATTCCATCGCTGGGGCAGGGGCGTCAGCCCTGATGATTACGGCTTCAAACTCCCTGGCTCCGGGTAATTATCCGCTCACGATTAATGCTGTTGACGGAAACCTCACAAATTCGATGGCAGTCAATCTTTCAGTCATCGCGTTGACGTCGCCCACGTTTGGTTCGCTGCAAGTAAGCGGGAGCAATTTAATTTTCAGCGGCACGAACGGCCCGGCAAATGGAACTTATTATGTGCTGACGACCACGAACCTGGCCTTGCCGATTGCCCAGTGGACGGTCCTTTCGACTAACGTCTTCAGCGGCGGCGGTGGGTTCAACTTCACAAGCCCCGTTCCCGCCGGCTCGCAACAATATTTTCTTTTGCGAGTCCCTTAGGGGCGGTTCAACCCCGTCCCAGGAATTTGACCACCGCTTCAGTTCGTGACTGGACACGCAATTTTTCGTAGATGGCATGAAGATGTGCGCGCACGGTGCTTAAGGAAATTTTTAATTCCACGGCAATCTCTTTATACAAGTAGCCCTGGGTGAGGAGCCCCAGAATTTCACGCTCACGGCGGGTGAGCTTTTCCAATTCGGACGATGACTGTTTAATGGTTCACCACCTTCCCGGCTTCAATGTCATTACGGTTGTTCATTCCGAAAATGTTGGTCATGCCATTAACCTGCCTTCCCGGTGCCCTTTCTGCAATCGTACAAACGTTCAATCTTTCTGCCACGGCAGATGCAAAATGACGCGCGTGCCCGTGGCGGGCTGGCTTTCCACCCGGCATTCGCCGCCGATCTCGGCGATGCGCTGACGCATGTTCCGCAGTCCATCGGCCAGGGCATTGTCCGGCGCCTGGGCAAACCCGCGCCCGTTGTCTTCAATGATGACGGTCAGCATCTCTTCCCGCAAATCGACCCGCAGCCAGATTTCCGTGGCGCCGGCGTGCTTGACGATGTTGTGCAGGGCTTCTTTGATAACGAGAAATAAATTGTGGCGGAGGTTGGTGGAAAGTTCGCGCGGCGGAATTTGCTCCGGGAAATCGAGCCGGCAGCGGATGCCCGCAGGGCGCAGATAGTCCACCGCGAATTGGCCGGCATAATCAATCAGGTGTGGCAGCGTGTCATTGCGTGGGTTCACGGCCCACACAATTTCGTCCAGCGATTTGACCGCCTGCCGGGCCGTGGAGGAAATGTTGCCGATCCGTTCGGCCACTTTGTCAGGTTCGCCGCGGTCCTGCTGGGCCAGTTCGCCGAGAAACGCGATTTGTGTGAGGTCGGCGCCCAAATCGTCATGGATATCCTTGGCGATACGGGCGCGTTCTTTTTGCAGCGCAGCCTGCTGCTCCATCAGGCGCAACCGGTTGTGCAATCGTTTAAACGAAACGTACCGCACGATGGCCGCAATCACGGCCGTAAATACCGCCAGGACCGTCAAACGAAACCACCACGTCTGCCAATAAAACGGCAAAACGACAAAATCCAGCGATGCGATTTGCTGGTTCCAGGTGCCATTAATGTCATAAGCGCGTACCTGGAACGAATAGTCGCCGTGGGGCAGGCGCGTATAACTGACACTGCGGGCCGTGTAATCTTCCGTCCAGTTATCATCCAATCCTTTCAGGCGATATTGAAATTCCACGTTTTCCGGAGACGTGAAACTAAGGGCGGTAAAGTCGAAGTCGAGTTGATGCATGCTGGGGGGCAGGCGCAAAATTGTTTTATCCGGGGCTGGCAGGCTGATGATGTTTGAAGAACTATCGGGCGCGGGCAGGTACCGGTCATAGAGCGCCAGAGTTTGCCCATCCACGGCCATGCGTGTTATCAGGACCGATGGGGGCCGCGCATTGGCGGCTGAACGATCCGGATGCACAATGGCCAGCCCGGTATACATGGGAAACCAGAGACTGCCATCCTGGCTGCGCAGTGCCCCTGGAGAATTTTCATAAGTAGCCTGGAGGTTGGGAAAACCTTCACCCCGGCTGTAAGCGATGCAATGCACCCGCGTTTTGTCCTGGAGGGCCTGAGCCAATTGATCTAATTGGATTTCAAAAATGCCCCGATTTCCCGCGCACCAGAGCCACCCACGCCCATCGGCGACGATTTGCGAAACGTAATCATCATACAATCCCTGGGACATTCCGAGGCGGGAATAATGTCCGTCTTTGAGGCAGCCAAGGCCCCAACCCGCGTAGCCTATCCATAAACTGCCGTCAGGGGTGGGATAGAGGCAGCGAATGGATGCCAGGCGATTGGTGAAGCCGGGGGTTTCATCCAAAAGTTCATCACCCTCTACCAGCATCAAACGGCCTTCTGCGCTGCCAATCCAAATCCGGCCGGCGGCGTCTTCCACTAAAGCGCGGATGGACCGCAATTGTGCCGGCATCTTTAGTGGTTGCAACTGGCTGTCGCGCAGGCGTTGAAGCCGGCTGGGCGTATCTGTGGCGATATAAACGTCCCCATTGGAACTTTCCAGGATGGAACGCACATCATCGCTGGAAAGGCCATCGGATTGACGCCAGTTGCGATACTGGCCGTCTTGCAGGTGATAAAAACCTTCGCGTCGCGTGCCGATCCATAGTCCGCCTTTTGGATCTGCCGCTACGCAGGAAAAATCGCCGGTGGGCCCGTTCGTTCCTCCGGCGAAAGAATGCCACTGATTATTTTGCCAGCTGACGAGCAATCCATTCCGGGTCGTGACCCAGATAGTCCCATCCGTGTCCTGGCAAACCGAGCGGATGGTCTCGTATGGCAGGCCGCTTTCCAACCCGAGGACCTCAATGATGCGGGGCCGCAACCGGTTTAGACCGCCACCATCTGTCCCCACCCAGATATTTCCCTCTTGGTCCTGTGCCAGGCAGGCGATTTCCAGGCTGGAGGTAGGTACCTGTACCGTATTCGTTTCAGTGGCACGGAACAACCCGTGAGCGGTGGTCCCAATCCAGACAGCCCCGGAGCGGTCTTCAAGAAGCTTCGTGCCCTGGACGCCATTCGGGATGGGCGGTATCTGGGCGAACAACTGCAACTGGCCGCCCTGCTGGTAACTTAAAAGGCGGCGGCCACTGCAAATCCAGATGCCGCCTTCCCGACGCTGGGCAATGCTTTCAACCGTCCTCGGAAGCGTCAGCAATATTTGGAATTTTCCATTTTGAAAAACACCAACGTCTTCGCCCGCGGCAAACCACAAATGGCCATCGGCATCACTGGCCAGCAGAGAGGGGAAGGGCCCATACGTGTTGGAAGAGAAAACAGTGACGCTGCCGTTTTTAATTTGGGTCAAGCCGCCATCTATGTACGTGACCCAAATAGTCCCGTCCGAATCCTCAATAATGCCGTTGGCGCGCGCGTCAGGCACATTAGTGAACACCTGGGCGGAATCCGGCGCAATGCACACGATCGGGCCGCGATCCATGCCCAGCCACAGTCTGCCTTCTCTATCGAGATACATGGCGCGCACCACCCGTTCGGGGACTCCGTCGAGGCTTGTCAGTGGAAATTCCTGGAATTGGACGCCGTCAAATTGCATCAGCCCACCGGCAGTGGCTACCCACAAATAACCATCAGGAGTTTGTGCAATGCCGGAAACGCTGTTGTCCGGCAATCCATCGCCGGTTTCCCAGGAACGAGCGAACCAACTGGAATCTACATCCGCGGCGGCGGTAAGGGCGGCACAACACAACACTCCCGCGAATAACCTCGTGGCAAGACGGCAACCGAATGGAGTGGGCACAGATTTAGAATAACGTTGCAACGCGCTGTAATCAAGCCGGCCTTAGGCCGGCGCCGCTCTAATAATAACTATGATAAATTTAGGGGCTGGGGTCAAAGACCGGTTTAAGCTCGAGATTGCGGAGGGTCAAGGTTTTGTGAAATGTTCAATCGCCGTTGCAGCGGAAAATTGAGATTGAAATAGCAATGTTTATGACGTTTATTATGTTTGTGTGAACCCGTGTCTTATTAAGCGGATTTTCCATTGTTTCCTGATTGGCGCGGTTTTCCTGTTGATCACTGCGTCGGCCAGAGCCTCGACTTCTGGTTGGGCGCTTCGCGTTTGGCAATCGGATGATGGCTTGCCCAATAACAACGTGGACGGCCTGGCGCAAACGGCTGATGGCTATATCTGGGTGGCGACCGCCACCGGCCTGGCGCGATTTGATGGTGTCCATTTTGAGGGAGTCCATACGAACCTGCTCAAGGGCGACTACAACCAAAAGGTGTCGGCTGTTTTGCAGGTTCGCGATGGCTCTCTCTGGCTGGCCATGGCTCATGGCTGGGTTGCCCATGTCGATGCGGGCAAGGTCTTGATTTTTACCAATGGACTTCCCAATGTCAGCGCTGACACCTTGACCGAAGACAGCCAGGGCGGCATTTGGGCAACCTATCCGCGGGCGAACGGCCCGGTTTTTAGAATTGCCGAGGGTCAAGTAACCGACTTATCCCAGGCGCCGGGGTTGCCTTTTTGGTCGTCCACCTCTTTGGCCCAGGATAAACAAGGCAATTTATGGTTTGGTAAAGGCGCCCAAATTGGGACCTTCCAGGACAATCAATTCAAAACCCTGATTCGGATCCCCAGTGCCTCTCTCCAAACCAACGTGGCGCGAATCGCCTGTTCCAAATCGGGCGACATGTGGATTTGTTACGGGTCTCAACTTTTCAAATACGATCAAAGTGGCCATTTGGCGTTGTTGGCAAAACTTGACCCTGCCTCCAAAGATACCCGGCCGACAGTTCTGCTGGAAGATAGCCATGGAGCCTTGTGGATCGGCACGTCGGACAGCGGGCTTTTCTATTATGACGGCAGTCGCATCGAAAAAATTCCGACATCGCATTATGAAATTTTAAGCCTGTTGGAAGACCGGGAGGGCAATATCTGGGTGGGCACGGGCGGTGGCGGTCTGGACCAACTGCAGCCGCGTTCCATGACCGTGGAGAGCCCTTGGACTGCGTCGCCGCAAGCCGTTCAGTCCATTTGCCAGGATTCTGTGGGGAACATATGGGTCACGATGCAAAATGGTTCTTTAATCTGCCGGACCAGCCAGGGATGGCAGAAACCCTTGACCGGTACCAATTGGCCGCTAGGTCTGGTTACTTGTGTGGCTGCGGATGAAAAGACCAGCACCATCTGGATTGGAACCCGCACTCACAAACTTTGTTCTATTGAAAATGGCAGGTTTATGCAATGGCATCTGAGCGATGGATTAGTGAGCCATAACATCCACGCGCTGGTCGTCGGCCCGGCAGGAGATTTATGGATTGGCGGCAATTCGCCTGAAAGCGTGCAGCATTTTCAGGATGGACATTTTTCCACCTTGCCGATTCCGCCTAACATCGGGGTGATTCAAGCAATGACGCAAGATCATGACGGAAATATTTGGGTGGGCACGTCCCATGGCGTATTATTGCGAAGCAAAGGCAATCGTTTTGATGCCGTCGAAGGAATATCGCTATCGCCCAGAAGTATTCACAGCCTGTATGCGACTCCCGATGGCAGTGTTTGGATTGGCTATGCGGCAGCGGGCCTCGCACGTTATAAAGATGGAAAATATTTTCGGGCAACTTCCACACAGGGACTTTTTGATGACCAGATTTCCCAAATCGTCGCTGATGGTCTGGGTTGGTTATGGCTCGGCAGCGACAATGGTATCTTTAAAATCCAGCAGCAGGAATTTGAAGACTTGGCCGATGGCAAAATAAATTACTTGCGGTCCATCCGGTATGGCCGAAGCGAAGGCTTGTCAGGTTTGCAGGCGAACTTCGGAGTGGCGCCAGGTGCCATCTCAAGCCGTGACGGCCATCTTTGGATTCCCTTGCGCACTGGCGTGGCAGTGATTGACCCCTATCGAGTGCGGGAATACTTGCAGCTTCCGCCGGTCCTGTTGACGCGGGTGACCGTGGATGGTCAGACCATCGCCTCCTACGACAGCCCGCTGCCCGCGATGAGCAGTATAGATTTGGCGAAGCCGGGTGGAATCGTTCATTTGCCGCCTGGCACCCATCGTCTCGAATTTGCCTTTACCGCCCTGAGTTTTACCGCGCCGGATAACGTCCAGTTTCGTTATAAACTGGACGGGGTCGATGAGAATTGGATTGATCCCGGCACCGACCGCTCGGCGCGCTACGCCGCCCTGGGATCCGGAAACTACCGCTTTGAGGTCAAAGCCTGCAACAGCGACGGCATTTGGAATGAAACAGGTTCAAGCCTGGCATTTTCTATCGCGCCATTCTTTTGGCAGACTTGGTGGTTTCGGATTTTGGCGATTGTCGTTTTTACGTCAATGGTCATTGCAATTGTGCGTTACATTTCTTTCCGCCGGCTGCAAACCAAAGTGCGCGAACTTGAGCAGCAGGCGGCCCTGGACAAGGAACGCGCACGCATCGCCCGTGACCTGCACGATAACCTGGGCAGCCAATTGACGAAGATTGTCATGCTCAGCGAGCTATCGCTGCAAAAACGCTCCGACCATGACCGGGTGATTGACCGTGTTACGGAGGTTTCCAATACTGCGCGGCAGGTCGTAAAATCGCTCGACCAGACCGTTTGGGCCGTCAATCCCCGCAACGATACACTGCCCGATCTGATTAATTACATCGGCCAATTTGCTGTGGAATTCCTGCGCCCGGCCAATATCCGGTGCCGCGTTGACTTATTGGGGAATATCTCTACCCGTACCGCTTCCGCGGATGTGCGCCATAATCTTTTCTTGGCTGTCAAGGAAGCACTCAACAACGTGGTGCGCCATGCCCGGGCCAGTGAGGTCCGGGTCACCACCATTGTTTCCCGGGACTCAGCCACGCTCATTATTGAAGATAACGGGCAGGGGTTTGAACGTGTCGCCGAAAATGGGTTTGCTGACGGCTTGCGCAACATGCAGGCCCGAATGAGCGAAATCGGGGGCAAATTCGGTATTGAAAGCAAACTGGGATTGGGCACGCGAATTAATTTCACTTTTCCTTGCAACTTCAGCCATGAAAACGGCAATGGAAAATAAATCCCTGTTTAGCGGATTGTCTCCCAAATGGGGGACACCAATTTTCTGTCAAATATGCTATCTTAGTGTAATAGCCTTATGGTTAACCAATTGGTGCCCCGCAATGTGTCGCGCACTTTCTTAGCGCGTAAATATTCGTAACTGGCTTTAGCTCAAAAATTTATGTCGATATCGGTATCCATTGTTGAAGATGTGCGCGACACGCGCGAGAACCTTGCAGAGCTTTTGAAAGGGGCCGGTTTCGATTGCCTGGGTACCTACCCCAACGGTGAATCGGCGTTGCAAGGGATCCCGCATAACGAGCCCAATGTCGCCTTGGTGGATATCGGGCTTCCCGGGATGAGCGGCATCGAATGCGTCGCCAAATTGACCGAACGATTGCCCGAGCTTTCCATCCTCATGCTGACCATGTATGAGGAAAGCGAGCTGATTTTTAATTCCCTGCGCGCCGGCGCCCGCGGCTACATCCTCAAAAATGTGCCGCCGGATGAATTATTTCAGGCCATCGAAATGGTCCAGGCCGGCGGCGCGCCCATGACTATGCAGGTGGCGCGAAAGGTCGTCGAATATTTTTCGCAGATCAAAAAACCGGCCTCGGACATGGAAAAACTCAGTGTCCGCGAAAATGAAGTCATCACCCTGCTGGCCAAAGGCTGCCTGGTCAAAGAGATTGCCGACCAGCTTGGCATTTCGGCGGGCACCGTCCGCACACATCTCAAGCGCATTTACGAGAAACTTCACGTCCATTCGCGTACAGAAGCTGCCGTGCTATTCTCTAGCCGGGCCGGCGTTCGGCGGAATGCCTGAATATCCCCTTGAGACGGTCCTGCAGTGAATTACCGGCGGGTTAGCTTCGAAAGAGTTTGGCCACCGCTTGCGCGCGGGACCTGACCTGCAGCCTCTTGTATGCCGAATGCAAATGAGCGCGGACCGTGGGCACACTGATGCCCAGGCTCTTCCCAATTTCCCGGTAGGAACATCCTTTGAACAACAAATTGACAATGTCCCGTTGTCTGGAGGTCAATTGTTCGATACCCGTGGATCCAGTACTGTTGTCGATGCCTGAAGGCCGCTTGGCGGCTTGCCGGGGTTTCGAAGGAAGCTTTTTAGAATTCAAAATGGCATTTTCAGGCATTGCTTCAAAAGCGGCCACGGTAGAAATCAGCCCGGGAAAATCATTTTTGAGTTGATTAAGCCATTGAGAGGCGTCAGCAACTCCGTCCGTGGGCAAAGTGACGTTTTCGACCGCGCTGCCTTCCGGAAGAGTAATTTCCAACAGAAACTGCTGTTTTTGCTTCATACGGCAAAAAACCAATGTATCCCTGCCCAATAGAATCCACAACACACAAATTGCATTCCACCTTGGGCGCGCTTTAATCGCCGCAATAAACCGCCCGCGCGGTGCATGTCTCTGCCACGACCACTTCCGCCAGTAATGGCAATTTCGGCTTTAGCTTTTTCCAAATCCACACGGCAATATTTTCGCTAGTTGGATTTTCCAGCCCGTGGATTTCGTTCAGATAATTGTGATCCAGCCTTTCCCAAATCGGCCGAAAGGCTGCCGAGATGTCCGCATAATCCATCAGCCACCCGAGTTTTTCATCGCACTCGCCCGCTACGGCGATTTCCACCTTGAAGCTGTGGCCGTGCAGCCGCCGGCATTTGTGCGATTTCGGCAAACGCGGCAGTAAATGCGCCGCCTCAAATTGAAAGGTTTTTCGCAATGCCATCTTCATAATTGAAACTCCAAATCCGTCCATGTTACTAAATCGCCGAGTGGCAGGCGCCCATCGTGCCGCCACGTGAGTGGCGGATTTTGCATCTGTCCCAACGGGCAGATGCGTGCCGCGCCCCAACGCGCCAATTGCATCGCCACCTCCGCTACCATTTCGTCCGGCACGGCAATGCCGACGGTAGAAATTTTTCCGCGCACGGCATCGGCATTTTCGAGCACCGCCTTTAAATCGGAAACGGGCTTGATGTAGATGAACCGGTTCAGACACGAAACCTGGAAACGCGCATCCGCCTCGAAAATCACCGTCCACGCGGTCGAATCTTTGCTGCGCCAGTGCCGGGTCGTCTCCGGCGAATGCGCAGCTCGGATTTCGTAAATCGCGCGGCGTGAGGCAATCGCCGCCGATTCCTCCGCCGGAATTTCCCCGCGCGGTTCGCTCGCTTCGCGCCGTTCCAGTTCGTCCGCGAGCAATTGTGCAAAATGTTCCGTGGCAGTGTCGCCGCCGGCCTGCACGTAAATCACATGCGGCGAAAGGCAGCCGAGTTGGTTCCACGCCACCACGTCGTCCGCCGTGGCGGCCACCACTTTTTTCGTGCGCGAACCCGTCAAAACTTCGCCGGCAATAAACCCAAAACTGACGCGATGGCCATAGCTGAGAAAACGGGTGCGCAGGGGAATTTTTTTGCGGATTTCCTCTAGCGTTTCGTCGCTGCCGGTGGCCGTCACGCAATCGGCTTCGGCGAAAAGCGCGTTTTCCAAATGATGATTTCCACCGCGCCATTTGGCGATTTCCAGGCACGCGCCCAATTTGGGGTCCGCATCATAAATGGAATGCGCAAATAACCGCGGCAAAAACGAACTGCCGCTCGCACATTTCAAAAATTGCGCCGATTGCGTAAGCAAACCAAATATAATGCTCGTAAACGCCGGGTTGGGAATGCTCCCTGCCGTGATGTGTACTTGAAATTCGGGCGCGCGCCACCAATGCACCGTGCGTGAAGACGTCGCCGCATTCGCCGGCTCACTCATCACGCCAGTGCCGTCGCCGAATTCCTGGAGCAGCAGGGTGCGAAAATTTTCTTTGGTCAATTGCTTGAAAAAATTGTCCAGCCCGCGCTCCAGGGTCGCCCGTGAAAAGCGAATGGCTGGCGCTTTCTCCAGTGCGAATTTGCGGAACGGAAACTCCGGCTCCAGCCAGTTTTCGGCCAGCGCCACAAAGAAATTCACCATGCTTTGCAGCGAACGTTTGGCCAAAAACTGTTCCCGATTGCGCTTCAGTGTCTGGCACGCCTCGGAAATCATCACCGGTGAAAGTGTCGCTTCCGGCGGCAAGTCGGCGAGAAAGTAGTTCGGCAGGTCCATATCAGGCAGTCATCAGCGAACATCCCCGCGCTTCAGCCAGCGTCGCGCGGCCAATTAATTCGAAGCCGTTGCCCTGGCGAACGGCTAAATCTTCCGTTTGGATAGCCGCCACGGAAAACACATTCGCCAAATCATAAATGCGGATCAAACCGGTTTCGCCATCGCCAACTTCGCCTCCTGTTTCCGGCGAAATAATTTGCGCCCGCGCCCAGGATGGAAAACGGAAATGGCGTTCAGGACCAGTGCCGTAAGCCTGCGAACTCAATTCACTCATGCCGTATTCGCAAATGACGTTCTCACGAGGGATCCTGAGAAACTCCGTTATTAGCAAATGCAGCTCCGCCTTGGGCAGGCTGCGCGAGCGATTCTTATAACCGCCCGTTTCCATCACGCGCGATTGCTCGGGCAATTCGAGACGCACATTTCTCTCGGCCAGATGATCCAGCAAATGCACAAACGAAAACGCCGTGCCCAAAATTAGTTTTGGTTTTCGGGCACTGCGCAGGCTTGCAACGGCCTTATCAAAATCCAAAATCCACGTGCCCTCTGAATCTATCTTTCCCGCAAATACCGATTCCGGCGCTCCCAATTTTTGCCTCACTGTTTCAAACATGTGGACCAACGATGAGTTTGGAACTAATTGTTGCGGTGGGGTCAGAATGACCAATTCAAAAATTTTGGAACCAATGACATTTGTTTGAAACCACGGCCATAACGATGCCTCATAGGCTTTCAAAGATTCTGCGCAATGAAAATGTCGGCTCGGCTTTTGTTCCGTCGTGCCGCTGGAATGAAAAACCGCTGTGCGTTCCCCTGGCGGGATGCTTGAGAAATCCAATTCTTTGAAAGCGCTCGTCGGAACAAAGGGGATTTGTATCCAGTGTTCGATGGCATCCGGCATCGCGCGGCGCGCTTTGCAAATTTTCTGGTACGCGGGATTATATTTGAATTGCAGCGCGAAAAGTTCCCGCGCCAACTCATCGAATTCGTGATCTTGCATCGGTCCCGCTCCAGCGAAGCGGAGACGAGCGACAAAGTTTGTAAGTTCAGTATTCATTGCGGTTTTTGTTTGGGCTGGTTTTCCGCCACAGCCTTTGGAGATTTTAGCCGGAAATCATCGCGATGCAATTGATAAATAAAGGCATCTACGCGCCGCCCTGTCTTCTCGCACAAATATGCCTGACCTTTTAGGTGACAAACTGCGCGTGTTGGGGAAGAGTATCGCCGTTCATGAAATTGACGTTTCGGTTGCGCTATCGCACTAAGTTCGGGGAGTCGCTCTATTTGACCGGGGATCATCCGTTGCTCGGCGGTGGCGACCGGGACAAGGCCGTTCCACTCCAATTCTTCAATGAAGAATCCTGGCAAGCCTTCCTCGACTGGCCGGCTGATTCTCGCGAACGCATCAGTTACGACTATCTTCTCAAAAACGCCGACGGCTCGTTCATCCAGGACTGGGGCCGCGACCGCGCATTCGTCCCTGCGGAACACGGGCGCGATGAATTGCTGGTCATTGATTCGTGGAACTATGCCGCTGCGCCTGAGAACACCTACTACACAGAACCTTTTCAGAAAATTTTCCTGGCCAAAAATTTTACTGAAGTCCGCGCTGCTGCCCCGGCGGAATTCACTCATATCTTTCGCGTCAAAGCGCCGTTGCTGCCCAAAGGCCAAACGCTCTGCCTTTGCGGTGATGGTCCCGCGCTCGGCAATTGGGACACGACCAAACCTATTTTGCTCAGCCGCCGTGCTGATGAAAGTGATTTTACGGCGCGCCTGGATTTGCGCGACCAGAATTTCCCCCTTGGCTACAAGTATGGCGTTTTCGATGTCGAAAAAAATTCTTTCGTCCGTTTTGAAGACGGCGTGAACCGCCTCCTGGACGCCTCCATGGCTTCCGCCGGGTGCACCATTCTCAGCGACGGCTTTATCCGTTTGCCGTTTGAATCGTGGCGCGGCGCCGGCGTGGCCATTCCCGTCTTCAGCCTGCGTAGCGAGCAGAGTTTTGGCATCGGCGAATTTCTCGACCTCAAACCTTTTGCCGATTGGGGCAGGGACGCCGGCCTGAAATTGATCC
>JASHZU010000457.1 GCA_030042375.1 Verrucomicrobiia bacterium | reverse complement strand
GAATGGCCCATGGCCTGGCCAAAGAGCCAGGCGAAGAAACCGGACACGAACCCGCCGAGCTCATTGGAGGTGCCGATGAAGAGGCTGTTGATGGCAGAAACGCGCCCGCGTTTTTCATCCGGCGTGAGCAATTGCACAAGCGTTTGCCGGACCACAACGCTGACGTTGTCCACGGCGCCGCGGATTAACATCATCAGCGCGGCAAACCAAAGCCAGACAGCGTTCGGAATGGCCGGGCCGAAACATTTTTGGTTGCCCACGCCAAAAGCAATCGTCGCCACGCCAAAGACGGCGACCGAGAGGAGCATGGTACGCCCGGCATTTTGCATCGGCGGGTGGTGCGCCACGTAGAGTGTGCAAAGAACCGCACCAATCGGCATGACGGCGTTGAGAAAGCCGTAGGCGCTGGAGGTTTGCAGCACGTCCCGGGCAAAGATGGGATAGAGAGATGAGGCGCCGCCGAGCAGCACGGCAAATAAATCCAGGCTGATGACGCCCAGGATGATTTTATTTTCAAAAATAAAATGAACGCCGGCGCTGAGGATTTCCAGCGAAAAGGGCTGGCGCATAGCGACTTTATGTTCGCGGCGGATAAAGGAGGTCATGACAAAATAGCTGAGCGAAGTCAGGGCGGTGATGACATAAACAATCCAGGGAAGGCCTCCATGGGCCACGAATTCGCCGCCAGCCGCCAGGCCGAGCATGACCGCGAGTTGAAAGGCGCCGGTATTGAAGGCAATGGCGCGGGGAAGTTGTTCGCGCGTGACTAAATGCGGCAGGAAAGAGGCATTCGCCGGCCAGAGGACGGTTTTGGCCGCTCCCACGATGATGAGGCAAACGTAAATATAGATGAGGGGCGCGCTGTGCGCGGAAACGAACGCGAGGCTGGAAGCTCCCATGGCAACCAGGAAAGTCGTCAACAGGATGACGCGTTTGCGGTTGAAATTATCGGCGATATAACCCGCGGGAAGCGTACAAAGAACAATGGAAACCATCTGGGAAAGGCCGACGAAAGCGAGCGGCAGGGCCGAATGCGTGCGCGCGTAAATGTCCCAATCCACGGCCACCGAAAGCATCTGCTGGCCAAACACGGCAATAAACCGGCCGATGAGATAAAGGGAAAAATCGCGGTTCCGAAAGAGAGCGTAAGGACTATCCTCCGCGATTTTGGCCGGTGCATCTAAATTGTCCGGCGATCCCGATTCGTTCATGTGAGCGATAGATTCGGGCTTTGGGAGAGAAGTTTCAAGATTAACATAAATTCAGTTTTCAGCACGGGTCGCGAAAGATAAAATAAAGGCATGGCTGACGAAAAGCCCTCGTACAAATGGCCGCGCTATGTGCTGGCCGCGGTAATCTTATTTTTTGTGGCGGCGATTGTGTGGATGGTGATCATCACCTTTAAGGTCCAACAGGAACGGAATTTCAGCGCGCCGATACCGACGCGCTAGTTTCCTTAATTGCAGGGCCGCAGCCTTACTTTGAAGGTTGCCCGAACATCGCCGGGAAGAGCGTGGTGCCGTCAATATTGCCGGGCGGCGTGACGAGGCCGATTTCAGCGGCGGTGGGCAAAAAGTCGCACGCGGAACTCTCCATATCGCTCACGCGCCCGGCGGAAATTCTGCCGGGCCAACGCACAATCAGGGGGATATAAAGGTTGGTGGCGGTCTCTTCGCCAAAAAATTTCGGGTCAATGCCGCCGGCTTTTTGCGGGACGGTGTCGCTCGTGAAGAAAACCACGGTGTTGGTGGCCTCGCCGGTTTTATCCAATTGCCGGAGGAGTGAGCCGATGCCGTTGTCCAGGCGCGCAATCATGGCAGCGCGATTTCTTTCCGCCGGCGGCCAGGGTTCATCGGAGTAGGGCGCGTCGGTGGGCACAACACGATTGCCGTTGCCCGGAATGGGGCAACTGAGCAGGAGGAAAAAAGGCTGGTGATGATTTAATCGATTGGGTATGTGGATTCTGGTAAAGTTAATTGACAAGGTGAAAAGCCAATCAGGAATGTATTGAGCCATCTTCCCGCCAGTATTGGCGTAAACCATTTCAGAACCGTTATGGGGCTGGTCATCGCTGCGGGAGGGATCGGATTCGTAACGCCAGATGTAATCGGCATAAGCATTGGCCGCGTCAGCGGGAGCAAAATAACCGGCAAATTCATCGAAACCTTTCAGCCATGGTGCGCCGCTGGAATCTTTATCGCCCAGGTCCCACTCTCCAATCACGGAAGTATAATAACCGGAATCTTTGAGAAGCTGGGCGATGGTAACATCACCGGCACCAAGCGTGGCGTCCTCGGCGGCAAAATTGGCGGTTTTACCGGTCAGCAGGGCAGCGCGCGCGGGGGACGTCGCGGGAGCACCGGCAGAATAACGGGTGAAACGAATGCCATCGGCAGCGAGCTTATCGAGGTTGGGCGTTTGAAATTGCGATTGGCCGTAGCAGCTCAAATCGCTGGCGGCAAGATTGTCAGCCACTATCAGAATAATGTTGGGCCGGCGCGGCCGGGGATGGGCCGATTGGGCGGCAGCGGAAAGTTGAAAAGCCGCCAGGGCAACCAGAATGGACGAAACAAGGCAAATGGGCTTCATGCGGGATTGGATTCGATAAATTGAAACGTGTTCAAGATTAATGCTTAAGCCAGGGCGCAATTTTTTCCCCGGCCCAAGTTTCAGCGATGGACTGGCGTTCGCGCACAACGGCGTAATTTTTTCCATGGACGAGAATTTCAGCGGCGAACGGGCGCGTGTTATAATTGGAGGCCATGACAAAGCCATAGGCACCCGCGCTCAAAAGCGCGAGATAATCGCCCTCCCCTGCTTTGGGCAGAACGCGGTCTTTGGCAAAGTAATCGCCGGACTCACAAATGCCGCCGACGACGTCGGCCTTAATGGTCGCGGCGCTTTTGCGCGCGAGCGGAACGATTTCGTGATATGCGTCGTAAAACGAAGGGCGGATAAGATCGTTCATTGCAGCATCCACAATGATGAAGTTTTTATGGCCGGTGCGTTTGAGATATTCCACGCGGGTAACCAAAATGCCGGCGTTGCCGCAAATAAAGCGGCCAGGTTCGATAAGGATTTTCAGGCCGAGCGGCTGCAGGAGCGGCAGGAGGCGCGCGGCGTATTTGGCCGGGGTCAAAATATTGCGGGCGGCAGGAGATTTCCACCAGGCCTCCGAACCGCTGGCCAGCGCCGGCTGGTAAATAATGCCCAGGCCGCCGCCGATGCTTAAAAATTCCAGTTCGTATTGGTCCGCGAGATGGCGAACGAGCGGCAGAATCTTTCTGACGGCCTGCTCGAACGGCGCAGTTTCGGTAATTTGCGAGCCGATGTGCATTTGCAAGCCGCGCAAGCGCAGGTTTTTCAGGCGGCTGGCGCGTTCATACACGCCTTCGATTTGTTCAAAGGCGATGCCGAATTTGTTTTCGTACGTGCCGGTAGTGATTTTGGCGTGCGTTTTGGCGGCGACGTTTGGATTCACGCGCACGGCCACGGGCGCGATTTTTTTCAGGCGAGCGGCGATTTTATTGATGCGCTGCAATTCCGGTTCGCTTTCGACGTTGAAGGAATAAACATTTTGCCGGAGGGCAAATTCAATTTCGGCCTCCGTTTTGGCGACACCGGCAAAGACGCATTTCCGGGGGTCGCCGCCCGCGGCAATGACGCGCCGCAGTTCGCCGGCGCTGACGACATCGAAGCCGCTGCCGAGGTTGGCGAGCGTGCGCAGCACGGAAAGATTGGAGTTGGCTTTCATGGCGAAGCAAATCCAATGGTCGAGCGGCGCGAGCGCCCGATCGAGTTTTTGGAAATGGTCGGCCAGGGTGTGCTGGGAATAGACGTAGAGCGGCGTGCCGAATTTCGCGGCGAGCGCGGCCACGGAAACGTCTTCACAAAATAAATTTTTTCCGGAATAGCGGAAATCGTGCATGGATTGGGAGTGTAGCGGGCAAAAGCCCAAATTCAATCATAAGCTCAGGGAAAGCCCCGAGCATCGAACGGCCAAATTGCCCTTGCGGAATTATTGGCCGGAAAGAATCTTCGCGCGCCCTTGCTGGTATTGGGACGCCGTAATTTGGTTGGCCATGTACTGGGAAAGCAATTGCTGAAGCTGGGCCTGCTGGGCGGCAGTAATCGGCGCGGGCGGCGCTTGCAAGGGAGCTTCCGGAGCAGCCGGAGGTGGCGGCAGCGCAGGAGGCGGTGTCATGGCGACATTAGTTGTCGGCGGCGGAGTGACCGCGGTGTTGGCGTTGGTCATGGACATCCCGGCCATAGTGTTGGTCATTGGCGACGACATAACCAAGTTGGTCGAAAATTCGGGCGACGGTGGCGGTTGCGGAGTCGAACTCGGCCATTGGGACGTGGGTGCGGGTGCAACCGGAGCTGGTGCGGGTGCAACAACAACCGGTGCAGGAGGCGGCACAGCGGGAGCCGGTGCAGGCGCAGCAACAGTTGGCGCAGGTGGCGGCGTCGCAACCGGTGCGGGCGGCGCAGCAGGCACAGGTGCAACGGGAGTCGGCCATTGGGACGCCGACGCGGGTGGTGGCGCAGCAGGCGCGGGCGCAGCGGGAGCCGGTGCGGGCGGCGGAGTGACCGCGGGCTGGTTGGTAGTTGTGCTATTCAATTGATTCATTTCCTGCATGAGCGCGGCGCGGGCGGCAGCCTGAGCGGCTGTATCATCGGCACGGGTGAGAAAAGAACTGGCGCACAAGGTAACGGCAACAGCTAAAACGATTCTGAAGGTCTGCATAAACGTGTCTGGAAAGTTTTACGCGAAATTCGGGTTCAAAGCAACTGCTTTTGCGGCAACAGATTGTTCCAGATAACACGAAAAGGGCAAGCTAAAATGGTACGGATAATAATGCCGCGCACTTCGCTGCGGCTGATTTTAACGGAATGCTGCAATTCGATGATACTGGCCGTGCGCAGTTTTTCAATGGTTTCCATGCCGATTAAGACAGGCCAGGCGCAGGCCAGGCGCACGCGAAACTGCTTGAACGGCAGCATGTTAGTATATTCCCAGCCGGCGTACAGGTGCGCTTCCGCCTTATCGAGATATTCGCGAAAAAGGGGCAGGAAATTCCGTTCATTGGCCGGAGAAAGCATGGTCTGGGGCAGCAGTTTGTGCTGCTCCAGTTTTTCCCGGGGCAGGTAGCAGCGGCCTTTTTTTAGGTCCGCCGGCAGGTCGCGCAAGATGTTGATAAGCTGGAGGCCTTTGCCAAAGCGAACGGCATCAACCATCAACTGCCGCTCGTCCAGGCGCACTTGCGGAAAGAGATGCGCGCGGCAGATTTTGGTCCAAAACTCGCCCACGCAGCCGGCCACACGATAAGTGTAATCGTCCAACTCAAGGGCTGTTTCCAAAGCAATAATCGGTTGCGGCTCGGGCATGGCATTTTCCACAGTGGATTCCCGCGGCGCGAAGCGCTTCAAATCCAATTCCTGCCCGCCGGTGATGATAGCCAGGACATCGCGAATTCTTTTTTGGTCGTCTGCGGAAAATTGTTGCAGCGTATCCACGCTGTCGTTGGCTTTTTCGAGCAGGAGCTTTTCCGCAGGCGAACCTTGTCGTCCGGCAAGCTCGGAAAAATTTAACGGTGCGGAATTTTTATTGAGAATGCGTTCGCGAAGTTTTTGCAGCGCGTCTAGACGCTGGGCCAGGGGAACAATTTCCGTATCCGCAACCGTATCGGCGGTGCGGGCCAGAAGATAGGCGAGGCCAATTTGGGGACGAATGGCGCGCGGGAGGGCGCGCAGCGTGAGATAAAACGACCGGGATGTGGCGCGAAGCAATTCGTTTTGTGAAGCAGTCATCGTCAGAAAAGCCGCATAAACCGTACCATGAATAAATGCGAAAGGACACGGATAAAAGCGATTCCAAAGATGGCGGCAAATTATAAATGACCTTTATCGGAAAATATTGTTAGTAAGGAGTATGGCGATAGCAATGACATTGAAGTTCCGGCTTGCGTTGGCCCGTGGACGGAGTTTAACTCCTTTTTAACAGGCCATC
>JASHZU010000061.1 GCA_030042375.1 Verrucomicrobiia bacterium | reverse complement strand
GGCGCGGACGGCCAGATGACCGAGCAGGAAGTGGACATGCTGGACCTGCCTTACGATTTCGACACGCTGATTGCCGCCGGTTCCATGAGCGGTTCCAGCGCCATCATTGTGATGGACGACAGCACGGACATCGTGGACGCGCTTTTTAACCTTTCTGAATTTTACGCGCACGAGAGCTGCGGCCAATGCACGCCCTGCCGCGAAGGCGCGCTCTGGATGAACAAGGCGCTGCATCGCCTCACGCATGGCGAAGGCCGCGCCACCGACGCGGATTATTTGGTCAAGATTGCCGATAACATTCCCAACGGCCGGACGATTTGCGCCTTTGGCGAAGCCTGTTCGTGGCCGGTGCAAAGTTTTGTCGGGAAATTTAAGGACGAATTTGTCGCCAAAGGCAAAGCCGACGAGGAACGCCGCGCGAAGGCAAATATTCTACCCGCTGACGCTACGCCGTCGGAACGGGAAGAACTGGCCACCGCGCGGTGAAATAAAAAGGTTAGCTTGTGAAAAATGAACAGATAACAGCCTCGCCCCTGGTTGAAAAAATCAAGGTGAAGGTGGATGGCCGCGAAATCGAAGTCCCCAAAACGATGGCGGATCCGATTTCGGGCAAGCAGATTCCCACGACGATGATCCAGGCCGCTTCCCTGGCGAACGTGGACATCCCGCATTATTGTTATCATCCCAAGCTGCCGGTGCCGGGCAATTGCCGCATGTGCCTGGTGGAGTACGGCACGCCCGCGCTCGGCCCGGACCGCAAGCCGGTTTTGAATCCCGACGGCACACCGAAAATTGCCAAGTCTCCGCGCCCGGCCATTTCCTGCGCCACGCCCATTTCTCCCGGCATGGAAATTTACACGAACACGCCGGGTGTGAAAGAAATGCGCCAGGGCGTCCTGGAATTTCTGCTCATCAATCACCCGCTCGATTGCCCGATTTGCGACCAGGCCGGCGAATGCAAGCTCCAGGAATACTCCGTGGACTACGGCCAAAGCGCCAGCCGCTTTGTGGAAGCCAAAGTCCACAAGCCCAAGGCGGTTGAACTCGGGCCGCGCATCGTGTTGGATGACGAGCGCTGCATCCTTTGTACCCGCTGCATCCGTTTCACGAAGGACATCGTCGGCGACGACGCGCTGGGCATCGTCAACCGCGGCAGTTACAACACCCTTACGGCGTATCCCGGAAAAGCTTTCGACAACAATTACACGCTCAACACCGTGGATATTTGCCCGGTGGGCGCGCTGACCTCGAAAGATTTTCGTTTCAAAATGCGCGTCTGGTTTTTGAAAGAAACCAAGAGCGTCTGCACGAGCTGCGCCACCGGCTGCAATATCGTCATCGGTTCGCGCGAAGAGAAAGTTTATCGATACGAACCGCGCCAGAACGACGCCGTCAATTCCTGCTGGATGTGCGATTCCGGACGCTTGAATTATAAATGGATTGGCCGCGAAGACCGCTTGAAGGAAGTCCGGATCAAAAAAGAAAAAACGGTCTGGAACGAAGCCTTAAACGAAATTTCTGATAAGCTGAAAAATGCGCCGGCGGGTTCGGTGGCCATTGTGGCCTCCGCGCGCCAGACCAATGAAGAGCTTTGGCTGTTGAGCAAACTCAAGGCAAAGCTCGGCGCGCTGAGCGATTCCGTTCCCCGGATGGGCGAGGCGGACAAGCTTCTTGTGAGCGCCGACCGCAACCCGAACACCAACGGCGCGCGCCTGACTGGCCTGTGCTTCACGGAAATGGGCACGAATTTGCCCCAAATCGCCAATGGCATTTCGAGCGGCAAAATCAAAACGCTTATCGTTTTCGGCGAAGATGTGACGAAGCACGGCATCAGCGCGAATGTGCTCGGCAAGTTGGACACGCTCATCGTCAGCGACATTTTGCCGAACGCGACGACCAACCTGGCGCATTACCTGTTGCCCGGTTGCGCCCATGCGGAAAAGCGCGGCACTTTCACCAACGGCAAAGGCCGCGTCCAAAAATTTATGAAGGCCGTCGAAGCGCCCGGCGACGCGCGCCCCGAATGGGAATTTTTGCACGAGCTGGTTTACAACGTCACCGGCCAGAACGGTTTCGTGACCATCGAAGGCCTGTTCAACGAAATGGCCAGGGATGTTTCCGCGTTCAATGGTTTGACCTGGGCCGGCCTGGGAGACACTGGAGCGACCGTAAAGATTTAACATGGACCTGGTAAATTGGTATAACACCTTTTCGCCAATGACTAAATTTTTGATTTGGTCGGTGGTAAAAATCGCGTTTGCGATTGGCGTCCTGCACGCCATCGCCGCCTACGCGGTGTTGGCGGAGCGCAAAATTTCGGCGTGGATCCAGGACCGCGTCGGGCCGAACCGCGTCGCGCCGCCGTTCATCAAATATGTCCCGGTCCTTGGCCACGTCTTGACCCGGTGGGGAATGTTCCAGCCGCTGGCGGACGGCTTGAAGTTCATGCTCAAGGAAGACTTTACCCCGTCGGGTGTGCGCAAAGCGTATTTCTGGCTTGCGCCAGCGGTCGCCATCATTCCTTCCATCGTGGTTATTGCGGTCATTCCGTTCGGCTCCGTCATGGGCCACCAGAAGATGGTCATCGCGGATTTGAACGTGGGCATCCTTTATACTTTCGGCATCGTGTCGCTGGGCGTTTATGGAATCGTGCTGGCTGGCTATGCGGCCAATTCCAAGTACCCGTTCTTTGGCGGCATCCGTTCGAGCGCGCAGATGATTTCCTATGAAATTTCGATGGGCATGAGCGTTATCCCGGTTTTCCTGCTGGCGGGCAATTTGAACTTGAGCACGGTCATTAGCTGGCAGGCGCAACACGGCTGGCTGGTTATCTATGCGCCGCTGTCATTCTTTATCTTTCTCATCGCCAGCTTTG
>JASHZU010000456.1 GCA_030042375.1 Verrucomicrobiia bacterium | reverse complement strand
AGGTGGAAGATTTGGGCGATTATCTTGATTTGCTGGAAGCCCGCGCCCGAAATAAAGGCAAACGCACTTACACGATTGACGAAGCGCGCAAGAGGTTGGGATTGGGCTGAATGAAACCGCCGGGGAATCAATAAATACTGGAAGCCGTGAAAGTCAACTACAACCCCGAAATGGATGTCCCGCGCGTCATCTTCAGCACCGCGCCAATTGAAGAAAGGGATAAGGACAAGTGTTCCCCGATGCCGACCGCGAGGCGCGGTCGGCTGCACGCGAGGGCGCGTGCGCTCCCCATTACGCGTTGCGGCCAGAGCACAGATTGAAACAAACGAATTTATGTCACAAAAAGTCCGAATCCCGACACCGTTGCGCAAGTTGACCAACAACGAGGAAATCGTGGTCGTCAACGCGCAAAACATCAGCGGAGCGATTGCCGAATTGCAGTCGCGCTTTCCCGGCATCCAGGAGCGTCTCGTGGATGAAAAGGGCGAAGTGCGCCGCTTCGTCAACGTCTATGTCAACGAGGAAGACATTCGCTTCCTGCAAAACCAAAAAACGCCCCTCAAAGACGGCGACGAAATCAGCATCATCCTCGCCATTGCTGGCGGCTAAACCCAATTAAAAGTCTATGGCCACGAAGAAAAAATCTCCCTCAACGAAATCCACTTCACCCACGCAGCAACGCCTGTGGCTGATGTATCCGCCCAAGCTGATTAAGAAGCCTTTCATCTGGGAGGTCGGCCACAAGTTCAAGGTGATCACCAACATCCGCCAGGCGACAGTGACCGATGAGATTGGCATCGTGTGCCTGGAATTGGACGGCAAGCGTGAAGAAGTGAAAGCCGCCATCAAATGGCTGGAGAAAAACGGTGTGAACGTGGAGCCGGTGGAAATTAACGTGATTGAGAGCTAACCGGAGAAGCGAAACGGCAGTCCAGCGCGCTTTAGGATTTCATCCCCTCGCGGCGGCACCTGATCAGTAAATAGAGGGGGGCCAATCCTCCCAGTAAAACCAGCGAGGAAGACGGTTCCGGAACCGCCAGCGGCGCCAAAATGTCCCCTTCAGACGTCGAGCCATCCTGCGTAGTCGCGATATTATCCTGGAAAGAATTCACATCCGTATCCACCACCAAAAACCAACTGGTGGCACCACCATTCGAGAGATTACCATCTTGAAAGGTTGCCGCACCCCCGGGGGAAATTTCCTGAAAAGTAAAACTTCCCTGCGGAGAAGCAGGAAGCGCATAGGGAAGTGACAGGGTTCCAATGATATTTGAATAAGATCCAGAGCTGGTGCCCACCAACATGCTGGCAGAAAAGCCATCAAAAGTCAGACCATTGAAGGTATCAGAACTATTATTTACCAACTGATAAATGAAGATATAGCCGCTGGAATCGATACTGGAGTCGCTGACCACCCATGATGACACGACCCCGAAATTTTGCCCCGCATTAGGAGGGTTTCCGATTAATTCCTGGTTGGTTAAAGATCCCTCAAGAGTTCCCCCGGATAGATTTAATAACTGCGTTTGCGCTTGGCCTGAAACAACCGCGCCGGCCAGAATGGCCAATATTGCAGCAAATGTTATTCTAAGGCTTTTCACGTTTTAATTCTCGCCTGATTTCACAGACTGCCGAATACCTCAACCTCTTTGCCGCTCCCTTGCACAATCAGAATACACTTCTGCAATTGAGCGGCTTAATTTGAACTTGAACCTATTAGAGATTATCCAGACGAAAAAGTCAAGGTTAAAGCAATGGGGCATTCGTTCGAAATTAAAGGGTTTGTGCAAATGTCATTGAAACATTTCTGTTACGATGACTAATGAGGATAAATTTCTCCTTCTTCTCCGCCTTTAGGGATTATACGAAATAGAAATCAGAAGGGAACCGTCGTCAGAGTCCGTTTATCAGACCTTAGCGGTTGTCAATCTGGCCTTTGAGAAACGCCGATTGCTCTTCAATCAGCCAGCGTTTCTCTGCAATCAGCTTGGTCTGTTGCTCCAGCAGGCACTTTTGCTCTTCAATGAGATTCTTTTGGCTGGCAATCAACTCAGCAATCTCCGTCTTAATGGCATCATTCACGGGGCTTGTGCCGTTGGTACCGTTAGCGCCGTTGCCGTTAGAGTGCCCATTGGTATTGCCGTTGGAATGACCATTAGTGTGACCGTTGGAATTGCCGTTGTGATGATGGCCATTCGAATGACCATTGGATTTTCCGTTGAATGGAGCCCCCGGGCCATAGGAATGAAGGGACAATTCCCTCATCACGTTGGTGTAGAATTTCGGATAATTGAACACCTTTTTCTTACGGTTGCGATGAAATTGCTTCGGATTTTTAGCTTGTCCCGCGGGTGCTTTCGCCGTCGCAACGCCATTTTGATGGCCATTACTTGCAGCAGCTACTGCTGGGGTAGCTGATGAAGCGACTGTCGCTGAAGCAACCGCCGGTGACGCGGCCACTGTCGAGGCAGCCATAGCCGGTTGGGCGGCATGAGCGTGAGTAGCAGCCACCGGCGCGGCGACCCGGGCCGGACGGGAGCGTTTTTTCATCAGCAAAAGCCCAACGATCCCCACAATGATGCAGGCGCCGATGCCGGAATAAACCCAATAAATCCACAAAGCAGCAAACCCGCCGCCCGCTGCCGCCGCATGATCCTCACCCGAGATCAGTTGCGCCAGTCCGATATCGGCAATTTTATCACCGGCCTGATAATCCGTATATCGTTCTCCGTCTTTAAACGTGATGTCCCCGATCAACTGTTTCAAGGCGGAAGAATCATCCATACCGGAGGTTGGAACCGCAGTGATTTCCAAAATGCCCCTTCTCCCTAACAGGACCACCGCATCGTTGACGGTTTTCATTGACAGAGTCTGAATTTGAAGCGACCAGGCCAGGGAGTGCATGTTAGCATCATAAACCGGCATTGATTTCCAACTCAAAGAAGTGACCACGGGCGCGCCCTGGGCACTGTCGCGCTTTTGAATTTCGGTCTGGGCGGCTTTCAACACCGCTGCAGCATCGATTTGCTGGGCGCCGGCATCCCTAATGTATCCTTCTGGAGTATACTCAATAACGGCCCACCACTTGCCCGAAGTCGACGCCAAAAGGCCGATGACGCCATCCGTCGTCGGCGTATTGTAACTTTGCAGGATAACCCGCGCGCCATGCGCGTCGGTTAAACGATAACCGGAAGGGACATCAAAGTCCGCAAAATCGCCCAAAGTCACTTTTTCAGGTCCTTGAACCCAGCCAATCTGCTTTAAGGGGTCGGATAAAATGGCGTTCAGGGAAGGCTGATCCGCCTGGCAGGAACGACTTGAAACAACAAAAACTGCAACCAAAACGACAAGGCAAAAGGCTATGGACCGTTTCTCCCCGCTGTAGCTTTTTATGTTACAAACATTCATATAAAAATTACGACGTTTCTCCGCGACAAAACTACCCTCTGCCTATTTGATTGATACGCTCAATTCTCCCTGAAAATCTTGGATAGTCAATGCAATTTTGGGACATAGCCAAGGATGTTTGGGACATAACAAAATTTTTAAATCAATTTTCCCTTTATTTTACGGCCAAATTCAATGGCCGCACCCACGCCAGATTGACACGGTGCTGTGAACATACCGTGAAGAAATTGTGAATAATTGGTGACTTTATTTTGGCGCACTCCCCTTAGACAACCACTCTTTTGATGCGCTCAAATTCAGTTCAACTTTTTAATTTTTAAAGGAAAACCGAACCACTATCAGGATGCTATCACAGTCGCCTCGACAATAAGGAGGCTACTTGCGGCGGCGGCGTTTGACCTCGAGCTGGGTAAGTGCATGAGCTAGAGAAGCTTGAACCATGGCAGCGTCTTCGTCGCTCAATTTCTGCGCCAGCCGGGCTTCGGCCCGTTTACGGGCTTCTTCCGCAGCGGCTTCGTCAATGTTCTCGGCCCGAATGGCCATATCGGTCAAAATCGAAACTCGGTCCCCCGTCACTTGGACAAAACCGTCACCCACCGCCAGGAAAATGCTTTCGCCGCCTTTAAGCGCATTGATTTCTCCTCCAACCAGTTGTGTCATCAACGGCATGTGCTGCGGCAGGATGCCCATCTCGCCATCGCTGCCGGTCAGCGTAACCATCTCCACGTCCTCCGAAAACGTCTTGGCTTCCGGCGTGACGATTTCCAATTTTAATGTCTCAGCCATTTCGCTTTAACGGTTTAACAAACTATTTTTCTTTAATCTCATCAATGGTGCCTTTCATATAAAAATCAATGAAAGGAACGTCATCGTGTTTGCCATCCAGAATTTCCTTAAAGCCGCGAATGGTCTCAGCAATAGGCACTTGCTTGCCCGGACGACCGGTGAACACTTCTGCAACGGAGAACGGCTGGCTCAAAAAGCGCTGGATTTTGCGCGCGCGCGCCACGGTGATCTTGTCCTGCGGCGAAAGCTCGTCTTCACCCAGGATGGCCATAATGTCCTGCAAGTCACGGTAACGCTGCAGCACCTGCTGCACACCACGCGCCACTTCATAATGCTCTTTGCCGACGATTTCCGGCGCAAGGGCGCGGGAGTTGGACGCCAGCGGATCCACGGCGGGATAAATGCCCAATTCCGCAATAGAACGCTCCAACACGATGGTCGCGTCCAAGTGCGCAAACGTCGTGGCCGGCGCGGGGTCGGTTAAATCGTCCGCCGGCACATAGACCGCCTGGAACGACGTAATGGAGCCTTTGCGGGTCGAAGTGATGCGTTCCTGCAAATCACCCATTTCTGCCGCGAGCGTGGGTTGGTAACCCACGGCGCTCGGCGTGCGGCCCAGCAGCGCGGATACTTCTGAACCCGCCTGCGAAAAGCGGAAGATGTTGTCAATGAACAGGAGCACGTCCTGGTTCTTTTCATCGCGGAAATATTCCGTCACGGCCAGCGCGGACAACGCCACGCGCAAACGCGCGCCGGGCGGCTCGTTCATCTGGCCGTACACCAGGCCAATTTTTGAGCCGGGAGCGATAATAGGCAAACCGTGCTCGTTCTTTTTCGGGTGGCCTTTTTCATCTTTTTCCACCTTGATGACGCCCGCTTCAATCATTTCGTTGTAGAGGTCGTTGCCTTCACGGGTGCGTTCGCCCACACCAGCGAACATGGAAATACCGCCGTGCAGCTTGGCGATATTGTTAATCAATTCCATGATGACAACCGTTTTGCCGACGCCTGCGCCACCGAATGCGCCAACCTTGCCACCCTTCAAGAA
>JASHZU010000455.1 GCA_030042375.1 Verrucomicrobiia bacterium | reverse complement strand
CATTTCAGCGTGGACATCATCAACGGCGTCCCCGGCAACGAACTCAAAATCGACAACCGTAAAATCGTCACGACCTATTTGCGCGTGGGCTTTGATTCGGACGGCTTGTGGCGCACGTTCGGCCTGCGCAAAGATTTTCATCCGTCGTTGAAAATCCAAATGGAAGACGATATCAGCGCCTCGACGATAGTTCCCAGGCCGGACGGGCTTTCGCTCAAATTTCTCAAAAACTGCGAATCCAAATTGTTCCAGCGTCCGGACGACGCGATTCATCGCGGTTACGACAAACAGGCGGAATCTGATTTCGCGCAGCACGATAATTTCTTTTCGAATTACGAACCGCTGCCACGGAAGTTTGCCAAAGAACTCATGGAAGACGCCGTAGGTTTCTACGAATTTACCCAGCCGATGCAGCGAATGATTCGTGAAACGGCGCATGCGTCTTCACCGGATTATTTTGTGACGACGGCGCATCCGCGCCTGGTTGGCGGCAAGCCGACCAAAAATCCGCGCTATTTGCAGAAGCGGCCCGACCTGGTGAACCCCCGCGAAAGTTATCTCGCGGAAATGTCCATCCGCCTGCGCCGTCGTATCCCACTGGACAAGCCGGTGCAAACGCCGGTGGACGTCATCTTGCCCGGACGCCGTAACAATCCACCCGAACAGGGCATCCGCTCGCTGGCTTGTTATAACCCGATTCATTACATGGAATTGCCGGAGTTGTTCATGGAATTTATTTGCAGCATGACCGGCAAATCTCCCTCGACGACTGGCGCCGGCTCCGAAGGCGCGCTGACCAAAGGGCCTTTCAACGCCCTGCCTCCGATCATCGATTTGAACAGCGCGTTGGTTTCCTGGCTGCTTACCGGCCACAGCGGTTTCGTGACTGCCGCCGGCTATGTCGGCCCCAAATGCCGCGTGGACCATGACGTCAGTTTGATCGTGCCGGAAGTTTTCAGCCGCATGGAGCCGGAAGAGCGCGATCCGAAATCGCTGATTGCCAATCATTATCTCGAAAAGCTCGAAGATTTTGAATACGAAGGAAAGAAAGTGCCCGTTTCGCGATTGGGCTGGCGCATCAATATGCGCTTTGTCCATGCTTTCTTCGGCCGCGTCTTCAATCATCCGCACGCGGTTTTCACGCCGGAAATGCTCCAGCCGGAATTGCAGGATCCCGCGGTTTTTGCCGATGGCATTGACAATATCGTCGCCACCCAAAAACGCGTCGCCCAAATGTATTTCGACGACGGCAGCGTCAAAAACGCCTGCCCGCCGTTGAAAGCATTGCTGCACATCATGCTGCATGACCAGTGGGAAGGGAAAACCCTTGAGAGCCCGGAATTCCGCAAGCTCTTCACGCGCGAAAGTCTTTTGGCGTCCGATTGGTACGCGGCACGCCTCGTGGCGAAACAGAAAGTGGACCGGCAATTGTGGCTACGGCATGTGGATTATCTGGACCGCTTTTTAAAGCGCACCAGCCATGCGGAGGAAGCCTCGCGGCTTTTCATCGCCGACCGTTTGAAGAACGCGCGAAAGACGCTCGAGGAAATCGAATCTCCGGCTTATCTGAAAAAACTGCACGGCACGACCGGCGTGGAACCTATCGAGGCATTTTTGTAAGGGATAAAGGCCATGTCCATTCACGTCGCGCTTCATCATAAGACGCATTACAAGTACGACCGGATGGTAAACCTTGGACCGCAGGTGGTCCGCCTGCGCCCCGCGCCGCATTCCCGCACGCGCATTCTGAGCTACAGCCTGCGCGTCGAGCCAAAGAAGCATTTCATCAACTGGCAGCAGGACCCGCAGTCCAATTACCTGGCTCGCCTGGTTTTCCCGGAACAAACGAAGGAATTTTCCGTGGAAGTGGACCTGGTCGCGGAAATGGCCGTGCTGAATCCGTTCGATTTTTTTCTCGAACCGGACGCCGAAAAATTCCCATTTGAATACGACCGCATTCTCGAACACGAGCTTGAGCCATTTGAATTGAAATGCTGGCTTACGCCCAAGTTTACCAAATATCTCAAGGCAATCCGCGCCGATTTGCTTGGTGAAAAAAACGCGCGCGTGCTGAAAAACAAAAAGCCCTCCGCCAAAAAACCGCCGGAATTTCAAAAGCCACGCACCATTGATTTTCTCGTCGCCATCAACCAGCGCCTTTGGAAGGACATCAAATATTTGATTCGTCTGGAGCCCGGCGTCCAAACGCCAGAAGAAACGCTTACGAAGATGAGCGGTTCGTGCCGCGATTCCGCGTGGCTGCTTTGCCAATTATTTCGTCATTGCGGCCTCGCCGCACGCTTCGTCAGCGGCTATTTGATCCAGCTCAAGGCCGATGTGAAAGCGCTCGATGGCCCCAGCGGCGCGGAAAAGGATTTCACCGATTTGCACGCCTGGTGCGAAGTCTATTTGCCCGGCGCGGGTTGGATTGGCCTCGACCCCACGTCCGGTTTGCTGGCCGGCGAGGGCCATATTCCGCTCGCCTGCACGCCCGATCCCCAAAGCGCCGCGCCCATCAGCGGCGCGGTGGACGAATGCAAGAGCGAGTTCAGTTTCGAGATGAGCGTCACGCGCATTTACGAATCCCCGCGCGTCACCCTTCCGTATTCCGACGACCAATGGAAACGCATTGAATCCCTCGGCCATGCCATCGACGCCGATTTGAATCGTAACGACGCGCGCCTCACCATGGGCGGCGAGCCGACCTTTATTTCCATTGATGATCCCGACGGTCCCGAATGGAATTTCACCGCGGCCTCGCACAAAAAAAGAGTTCTTTCCGGCGAACTCATCAAGCGCCTGCGCAAAAAATTTGCCCCCGGTTCATTGCTGCATTACGGCCAGGGCAAATGGTATCCCGGCGAGCAACTTCCGCGCTGGGCGCTCGGCTGTTACTGGCGCAAAGACGGCGTGCCCATCTGGAATGACGACTCACTCATCGCCGATGAATCAAAGGACTACGGCCACGGCGCCAAAGACGCGAAGGAACTGCTCTCCCGCATCTCGCGCGTGGTCGGCGCCGATCCCAAATACATGCTGCCCGGCTATGAGGACGCGTTTTATTACACGTGGAAAGAGCGTCGCCTGCCCGCCAACGTCACTCCCGAAAAATCCAATCTGAAGGACAGGCTCGAGCGCGAGCGCATCGCGAAAATTTTCCAAAAAGGCCTTGGCGAAATCGTCGGCTACGCCCTGCCTCTCAAACGTGCCTGGTATGGCAACCAGCCCGGTTGGATGTCCGGCGCCTGGTTCTTGCGCGATGACGATACGCTTTGGCTTATCCCCGGCGATTCCGCCATGGGCCTGCGCCTGCCGCTCGATTCGATTCCCTGGGTTTCCGAAAAAGAATTCCCCTGGCTCCGGCAGCAGGACCCGTCAAATCCAAAACTGCCGGAATTGCCAAAAGAATTTCCCTATCGCGTGCGCAAACCCGAAACGACCGGCCAAAGATTCGTGCGTGGTCGCGGCGCGCCAGTGCCCGCCGGTTACGGCCCCGGCCAGCGCGCGCAGCAGCTCGGTGAACTCGAAGAGGAGCCGGTCAATTTGCCTCCGCTGCCGCCGGATTTTGATCCCAGCCGCCGTCCCGTCCAGGGCGAATCCGCGCCGTGGATTATTCGTACCGCCTTATGCGTTGAGCCGCGTGACGGGCGATTGCACCTCTTCATGCCGCCCGTCGCTACGACTGAAGATTATCTCGATTTGATTGCCGGCATCGAAACCGCCGTGACCGAAATGGGCACACCCGTTATCATCGAGGGCGAAGCTCCTCCACGCGACTCGCGCCTGAACAAACTCGCCGTCACACCCGACCCCGGCGTCATCGAAGTCAATTTGCATCCCAGCAAAAGCTGGAGCGAACTCGTCGAGCGCACCACTGTTCTTTACGAAGAAGCGCGCCTGACGCGCCTCGGCGCGGAAAAATTCATGATCGATGGCCGTCACACCGGCACCGGCGGCGGCAACCACATCATTATCGGCGGCGATACCACGCAGGATTCCCCCGTTTTGCGCCGGCCCGATTTGTTGCGCTCGCTCATCGCCTATTGGCAAAATCATCCGTCGCTGAGCTTCCTCTTCAGCACCCTTTTCATCGGCCCCACCTCGCAGGCCCCGCGCATCGACGAAGCCCGCAACGATTCGCTCTACGAACTCGAAATCGCTTTCAAAGAACTCGATCGTAACCTGAAAACCTTCGGCTACACGCCGCCTTGGCTTTGCGACCGTTTGTTCCGCAACCTCCTCATTGATTCCAGCGGCAACACCCATCGCTCCGAATTTTCCATTGATAAATTATACGCGCCCGAAAGCGCCGCCGGCCGTCTCGGTCTCGTGGAAATGCGCGCCTTCGAAATGCCCCCGCACTCGCGCATGAGCCTCGCCCAGCATCTGCTGCTGCGCGGCCTTATCGCCAAATTCTGGAACGAGCCGTATAAAAATAATCTCGTCCGCTGGGGCACAGATATCCACGACCGCTGGATGCTCCCGCATTTTTGCCAAACCGATTTCCGCGATGTCATCAGCGATTTGCGCGATGCCGGCTATCCTTTCGAATTCGATTGGTTCGCGCCGCACTTCGAATTTCGTTTTCCCTTCATCGGCGATTTGGAAAAGCGCGACTTGCAAATCGAACTTCGCACCGCGCTCGAACCCTGGCATGTGCTCGGCGAGGAACCCGCCGGCGGCGGCACCGTGCGTTATGTGGATAGCTCGCTCGAACGGTTGCAGGTCATGGCTCGCGGCCTGACCGCTGACCGTTTTGCCATTACCGTGGGCGGCCGTCGTTTGCCGTTGCATCCCACCGGCACCAATGGCGAATTTGTCGCCGGCGTGCGCTATCGCGCGTGGCAACCGCCCGAATGTTTGCAGCCGACCATTGGCACTCATTCGCCGCTGGTGTTTGATGTCGTGGACACGTGGAACAACCGTAGTGTCGGCGGCTGTACTTATCATGTTGCCCACCCGGGTGGCCGCAGCCATGACACGTTCCCGGTCAACAGCTATGAAGCCGAGTCGCGTCGCCTTGCGCGCTTTTTCCGCCACGGCCACACGCCCGGGCGGATCCCGGTCGGCCCGGTCAAACTCAATCCCGATTTTCCCTTTACGCTCGATTTGCGAAACCCGTGACTTGATTCAGAAGCGCGACACACTAACTTTTATTCGTACCGATGCACGAAACCTCAGCCGAGCCGCAGAAAATGCTCGCCGCGTTGCTGGAAAAATATCCCCGCAGCGAATCGGCCTTTGACGAGCTTTTGGCCGCCGATGGCCACGTGCGCCCGCATTACACCCGGCTGTTCCAAACGCTCGAGCAGCTTGGCGAATCCGAATTGAAACGCCGCTCGGAAACCTGCCTGCAATTGATTCATGAGCAGGGAATCTACTATAACGTTTACGGCGATCCTCGCGGCATGGAACGTCCGTGGCAGATGGACCCCATTCCCTTAATCATCGCGCCCGAGGAATGGCATGCTCTTGAAGAAGGCCTCGTCCAGCGCGCGATGCTGCTGAACAAAATTCTGGCCGATTGCTACACCCAGCAGGAATTAATTCGTTCGCGCTGGCTTTCCCCGGCGCTGGTTTTTGCGCAGCCGGATTTCCTGCGCCCTTGTCACGGCATCCGCATGTCGCGGGACATTTATCTCCATTTTTATGCCGCGGACCTCGCCCGCTCCCCGGACGGCCGCTGGTGGGTCATTTCCGACCGCACCCAAATCCCCACCGGCGCCGGCTACGCCCTGGCCAATCGTCTCGTCACATCCCGCATCCTGCCGGAATCGTTCCGCGAAAATAATGTCCAGCGTCTCGCCGGCTTT
>JASHZU010000454.1 GCA_030042375.1 Verrucomicrobiia bacterium | reverse complement strand
CCGGCAAAAGGATATCCAGCAAAATCAAATCGGGCTTGTACTGCCGCGCCTGGCTCAGCGCCTGCACCCCATCGTTTGCCACTAAAAATTCGCATCCAAGCGCCGCGAGGCGAAATTTCACCAGTTCGATGAAATCGCCCTCGTCATCCACTATCAAAATAGTCGGCGCCACCATCTTATAATCGGCCAGCCACGTGCCAATCGCAATGACGGGACGGTTAAAGCATTGTGACGAAATGGAAACAACCCCGAAGCCTTGCCCGTTGTGCGCAAACCTGTTAACCATTAGCGAACATGCCAACACGCAAGGGTTCATTTCGGCTCTTCAAATTATTGGGGATCGAAGTCTTCCTCCATTGGTCGTGGTTTCTTCTCGCGATTTATGTCTATGAAATCCAGGGAAACAAAAATGACCTTTCCTCCATCGCCTGGGATGCCCTCGAATATCTGACTCTCTTTGCCATCGTGCTGACCCATGAATTTGGCCATGCGCTCGCCTGCCGGTCTGTGGGCGGACAGGCCAATCAAATTGTCCTTTGGCCGTTTGGCGGCGTGGCCTATGTGGCCGCGCCGCAACGACCGGGAGCCCAGCTATGGAGCATCTTCGCCGGGCCGCTGGTAAACATTGTCCTTCTGCCGATCCTTTCAGGCCTTTGGTGGTTCGCAGATTCGGCAGGCTGGGCCGATACTGCCCCCAATGTTCTTAATTATTTTGAAGACATCTGGTGGATTAACCTCACTCTTCTTGTTTTCAACATGCTTCCGATTTATCCGCTGGATGGCGGACAAATTTTCCGCTCACTGCTATGGTTCGTATTGGGACCAGTACGCAGCCTGATGGTCGCAACGATAGTGGGCTTTATCGGTATCGCGTGTTTGGCGGCCCTGGCCATTCTGTCGATCTTTCTCGTGCCTGGGAGCGGCATTTGGCTTCTGGCCATCTGCGTTTTCATTTTCTTGAACTGCTTTCAAGGCTTTAAACACGCTAGGGAAATGCTGCGCATGGCCAAGGCTCCCCGCTATGAGGGCTACCATTGTCCGCTTTGCAAAACCGCCCCGCCGGTGGGCGAGTTCTGGAGCTGCGGCAAATGCCGGAAAAAATTTGATGCTATTGCCACTCAATTGGCATGCCCGCACTGCGGCACGCAGTACGAACGCATCGCCTGTTTCCAATGTGGTACGGCCAACCCGCTCGTTGATTGGATCAGCGTCGCCTCACCGCCCCAGCCCCCGCCTCAATAATCACTTCCTGGCTATACCGCTTTCGCGTCCATCGTCACCTTTGCATTGAGCAACCGTGAAATCGGACAGCCCGCTTTGGCCGCAGCCGCAATCTCCAGCACTTTGTTTTTGTCCGCCCCGGGAACCCTCGCCGTCACGTCCAGGTGCGATTGGGTGACGGTAAATCCTTCGTTGGTTTTATCCAGCGTCACTGTCGCCGTGGCCGTGATGCTTTCCGGCGTCAGGCCCACTTTTCCCAGTTCCGCAGAAAACGCCATTGCAAAGCAGCCCGAGTGCGCCGCTGCGATGAGCTCTTCAGGATTAGTGCCCACGCCGCTCTCGAAGCGTGTGCTGAATGAATATTGCGTGTCCTTGAGCGTGCCGCTGTCCGTGGAAATGCTGCCTTTGCCGTCCTTTAATCCGCCCCGCCACACTGCTGATGCTTTTCGTTGCATTGAATCTCCTTTTGTTTTTTTGAAACTGAAATTACTCCAACGACGTGGAAACTAACGTGTCTTTGCCAAAAATTCAAGCGGCTTTAGCCTCAAACTTTACTGCCGTTCTTGAGCAACACCCGCACATCCACGGCCTCCATGCCCGCCGCGCGAATCGCCTGCAAGCCCAAATCCGTGTCCTCGTAAGCACGGCAAAATTGCGGCTCAACACCAATCTGCCGTGCCGCTTCCAGGAAAATATCCGGCGCCGGTTTCTGTCGTTTCACCATCTCGCACGTCACCACCGCTTTGAACAAATGCCGGATTTTCAATTGCTCCAGCACTTGTGTAATAATTTTTTGTGTGCCGCCGGACGCCACAGCCATCGGGATTTTTCCGTAATTTTCTTTGGCGATTTCCACCACCGCGTAAACCGGTTGGATCGTTGAAAGATATGGTAAATAAGCGTTTTCTTTTTCGTGCCCTGCTTCGACCGGGTCGAGCGGAACGCCCTGCTCCTCCGAAAGCATTTTCAGGATGTGCGGCGAGGGCACGCCACCGAGAGAATAAAACCGGTCTTCCGGGAAATTCAGATTATACTTCGACGTCACGACCTGCCACGCACGCCAATGCATCGGCATCGTGTCAGCCAGTGTGCCGTCGCAGTCGAATATGAGGCCTTTTGGTTGCATAGAATAAAGAATTCAGAATCCAGAATCCAGAATTTTGCCTGAGTATGCCTCAAGCAATTTACTGACTTCCTCCAGTTGTTGATAAAGTTGTGAAACGTCCCCGTAATGCAAATCTTTCGCCAGGATCAGAAAATATCGGCATTCTTCCAGTGAGCCTTGCGCGATATTCAAATAACGGCCTTTATCGGCCTTGCCGCGCTTCTTGAATCCTTCGGCGATATTTGCCGGGATTGATATCGCTGCCCGACGTAGTTGAGCCGTTAGACCAAAAATCTCCTTCCGGGGAAAATCTTCGGTCAACTGATAAACGCCCAGAACAAATTGATGGCCCTTTTGCCAGATAATCAATTGTTCGAAACTTTTAGCAGGCGCGCGCTGACTTGCCTTAGATTCTAAATTCTGGATTCTGGATTCTGGATTCATGCGCTTTTTAGCTTCTCTTCCAGGTCGTTAACCATCAGCGGCTCAATTAACGGGTCCATTTCCCCTTCGATAACGTTTGCCAGGTTATAAAGCGTCAATTCAATCCGATGGTCCGTCACGCGGTTTTGCGGGAAATTATACGTGCGGATTTTTTCGTTCCGCTCGCCGGTGCCCACCTGCTGTTTGCGGTTCGCCGCGTACTTGGCGTTTTCCTCGGCAATCTTCGCCTCCAACAAACGCGAGCGCAATACCTTCATTGCCTTGAGCTTGTTCTTTTGCTGCGACCGCTCGTCCGCGCAACGCACAATCAATCCGCTCGGTTTGTGCTGGATTTGCACCGCTGAATCCGTTGTGTTCACGCCCTGCCCGCCTTTGCCCGAAGCACGGCAGACGTTGATCTCTATATCTTCCGGTTTGATTTCCAGGTCCACTTCCTCTGCTTCCGGCAGCACTGCTACTGTGGCCGTGCTCGTATGCACGCGCCCCTGCGCTTCCGTGGCCGGCACGCGCTGCACGCGATGCACGCCGCTCTCGTACTTAAACCGTTTGAAAACGTCCGTGCCAATCACACTGAAAATGATTTCTCTGAAGCCGCCGAGGTCCGAGGGATTGGAATCCATCGTCTCAATCTTCCAGCCGTGCGCCTCCGAGTAACGGCAATACATCCGGTACAAGTCCGCCGCGAACAAAGCCGATTCCGAGCCGCCCGCGCCGGCGCGAATTTCGATAATGGTATTGCGCGAATCTGTTGGATCCGGCGGCACGATGCCAAACTGGATTTGCTGCGCCTGCTTTTTTTCCTCCGCTTCGAGCCGGGCAATTTCGTCCTTCGCCATTTGGGCCATTTCAGAATCCGGCGCTTCGGTTTTGAGCAACGCGCGGTTCTCCTCCAAATCCGCCAGCGTCTTCTTGTAGCTGTCGCCCACGGCGACCAGTTCTTTTAGCCGCGAATATTCTCTCGAGAGCTCCTGCGCCTTCTGCTGGTTGTCAAAAACCTTGGGATCGCTTAGCGCCGTTTCCAGTTCGGCGAAGCGCGCGCGAAATTTTTCAATGTGGGGCAGCAGGTTCATGGCTTCGTTAAAAAAATAAAACCGCCCGCGATTCCAAAACGGAACTGCGGGCGGAATAAAATCGAGCCGCTAAGCTTTCTTTTTCTTCTTCGTGGCGAAGGCTTCCTGGGCGGCCTGCGTCTTGGCGGCGCGCTGCTGGAACTTGTCTACGCGGCCGGCCGTGTCCACGAACTTCTGCTGGCCCGTGTAAAAAGGATGGCAGACGTTGCAAATGCCCACGATAATTGTATTTTTGGTGGAACGCGTCTTAATCACGTTGCCGCAGGCGCAACGGATTTCCGCTTCCATATATTTCGGATGAATGTCCGTCTTCATAAAGGGACAATAAGCTTATCACGAAAATGCGCGATGACAAGGGGTATTTTACGGGTAGGAATTCGAGGTCTATCGTGGTTTTTCGAGTGAATTGGCGGGCCGGCCAGTATTGATTTGCCGCGCCCAATGTCTTTTGGATAATTAACGCGAATGATTGATTCCGGCAACAGGGCTGAGGAAAACAAATCCGTTTCCGCCAAAGATCGCGTTAGCGTGTCTCCCCAGCCTGACTGGCCAAGCCCATGCTCTTATACCGATGACTTCAAATTTCCCGGCGGCGCGCAAATCACTTATCTTTTGATTGACAACCAGGTCCATGC
>JASHZU010000453.1 GCA_030042375.1 Verrucomicrobiia bacterium | reverse complement strand
ATTTTTATAAGCGTCCACAATTTCGTTGGCAATGTTCGCCGCCATCACCGGGTCTTCATTGGCGACGTTAATGTCAATCAGTTTGGTGTTGCGGTCGGCATCTAAGTTGACGAAACGCCGCAAATAATCGATTGCATCCGTTGTCTTGAGCGGCTGGCCGTCCGCATTATATTTTTTGCCCCAGACCTGGTCTAAATTCATGTCCTCCACTACCCGCGTCAAGACTGCGTCTCCCTGGATAACCTTCAACTGCGTTTCCATGAAATACGGGTCGTAGGGCGCTGAGCCTTCCATGCCCCCGACAATGGGCTGCACATCCGCCACCTGGTCCGGCTCAATTTGTATTACCGCCGTGCTGCTGTACGATGGGTGCATCAGGAACGTTACAAACGTCGCAATAAACGTCGTAATGAAGAACACCGAAATAATGATGACCTTGCGAATGCGGATGACCCGCCAGTAATCCAGGAAATGCAGCCTGCTCTCTGGCGCGGATGATGTTGTTTCTGACGGATCCATATAATTAAAAATAAACGGGAGCCAAGTGGAATTTAGACATGGCTCCCTGCCGAATGTTCAAATATTTAGGCCGCCGTAAAGCTAAAACGCGGCGGTGGCTCCCAGATACACACGGTTGCGGCTGTAACTTTGCAAGTTGGCCGCAGCCGTGACGTAATCGAAATTGTAACCAGCTTCTGCCGACCAATGTTGAGTGAAAGAATAGCTTAAATTGAGGCCCAAACTATACCACATCTGTGTGTCCCCGTTGCTGGCGCCCCCGTTGTAAGTGCCCGCCTGCCAGCGGCCAATGATGGTGCCCAGCAGGAAGGGAGTAATCTGATGATTTATCGAGGCATACAAAACCGAGGTTTGCTGGAAGGTCGTCAGGCTCCCGCTGGTTTTGTCCGGGTTGGGAGTATTTGCGGTGCTGGCCTGCTCCGTAAATCCGCCCTGGATATAATCTCCCGGCAGATACGTATAAGTGATGGCCAAGTTCGCGTAAGGCTCCACGCTCGACTCGTCCTGGGAAATGATCGAGGGGAGATTGTAATTGTCGATTACCTGAACACCGGCAACAAGCGACGCCGATATATTCCCGGACAGCACGTAATTTCCTCCCACATATCCATAATTGGAATAGCTGTTCAGGTTTGAGCTGTTGTAAAACTGCCCGGTAAAAGCATTATCAACGAAGATCAAGTCAAGTGGCTCATTGGCGGTGTACAGATCCAGCCCGAATTGGTAACCCACCAAAAAGGACAAATCCGGACTAAACTGATAATTCAAATTCAAGTAAATCGTTTGCCCGATCATGTTCAGATATCCTGCCAGGCTGGCCTGTTGTGTGCCGTCAAGAAGCCCCGCCTCCGTCGTGCCGCTATTGGCATATTGGGATAACGTATTCCCATAAGCCAGGTCGGTGCTGAATAACCCGGTCCATTCCGTATGGAGACTCACCGAGCCGATGTTCTGGATGTTGTTGTTTTGTGTCCGGTAGGGAAGCGCCGTCGGCGTGGATGACAATTGTGGGTCTTGCGAGTAGCTGAAAGTGTCCTCGACCTTTCCACTGACGCGCTCGGTAAAGGCGTGATCAATCCACAAACTCGCTTCGTGCGATTGGTCAATCGGGTTGGTGTTCTGGTGTGCGCGGTACGTGTAATAGTAAAGTCCGTAAGTGTATCTCAGCCCAATCTCAGTCTGTTGCAGCGGCACCAGCAGGCTCAAAGAGGGGCTGACTTCAAACCCCCAACTGCCCTGGGCAATATGCGTAGTGGCATAATTGCTATCGTAAAACCCGCGCAACGTGCCCGAAATGGACCAGATCTTCGAGGCGTCCATCGCCGTAATGTCGGGCGCATAAGTGGTTGTGCTGGTCGTATCGGCGTGGAGGCTCACGGCACTTATGGCCGCAAAACTTGCAGGGACAAGAAATTTTTTCATAGTGCGCGCTTTAACCGACCATTTTGCTGCGATGAGCGTTCAACCCAAAATGACATCGGACTCGGAGGCACATTTATAAAATAAACAATTCCCTTGTCAAATTTATTTTGCGTCATTTTTTCACTAAATTTCACTAAAATCAGCCTTTTCGCTTAAAACCCAGCATTTTCAATAAAGACTTTAAATTCAGAGTGTTAATTACGTCCTTTTGTTCCAGCCAGCCCTTGCGCGCAATGCCCGCCCCCAGCCGTAAAAATCCCGCATGTTCATTGCGGTGTGCGTCCGGGTTAATGACGCATTTTACCCCCTTGCGCCGGGCTGCCGGCCATTGCCGCCAATCCATGTCAAACCGGTGCGGGTTGGCATTCAACTCCATCCATGTCCCCGTCTCCGCGCAAGCATCGATCACGGCCCCCAAGTTTACCGGATACGCCTCCCGCTCCAGCAGCAATCGCCCCGTCGGATGCGCCAAAAAATGAATAAATTTGTTCTCGGCTGCGCGAATCATCCTCTTCGTGTTCTCCGCCTCGTTGTTCGACGGCACATGCAAACTGGCTACCACCACGTCCAATTCCGATAAAATTTCATCGTCCAAATCCAGGCCGTTTTTCACAATGTCCACCTCTACCCCTGTCAACAGCCGGAACTCACTCCCCCGCTGCTCCAGCTTCGCGTTGATTTTTTTTATCTCGGCGATTTGCTCCCGCAATCGCCCCGCGTCCAAGCCATTCGCCTGGAACGACGCCTTCGAATGGTCCGTGATGGCCCAATACGACAACCCCAGGTTCTCCATAAAATCGGCGATATCCTCCAGCCGGTTGTGCCCGTCGCTCCAGGTGGAATGATTGTGCAATGAACCTTTCAACTGCGTCCATTCGATCAATTTGGGCAGCTCGTTCTTTTCCGCCGCCGCAAATTCCCCCATGTCCTCGCGCAGTTCCGGCTCGATATAAGGCAGGTCCAGCTTCGCAAAAATCTCCTCCTCGCTCGCGCAGGGCACCAGCAATTTCGGGTCCCGCGTTTCTTCCTTCGATTTGAACAACCCATATTCGTTCAGCCGCAACCCGCGTGCAATCGCCCGCTGTCGCATCACGATGTTGTGCTCCTTGTTGCCCGTGAAATACATCAGCGCCGCCGGAAATTCCTTGTCACTCACCACGCGCAAATCCGATTGCTGCCCGCCCTCCAAAATCACGCTCGCTTTCGTCTCCCCTTTGGCCGTCACCTTGAGAATGCCCGGCTGCGAACAAAAAAATTCAATCACCTCCGCCGGCTTTTTGGACGACGCCAGCAAATCCACGTCCCCAATAATCTCTTTGTGCCGCCGCAGGCTGCCCCCCGCGCTGCAGCGAATCACCGCCGGATGGTTCCGCAAACTTTCCAGCAGCGGCTCGGCTGCGCTCAGCGCATCGCTCAACAAAAATTTGCTCGCGTACGTCCGACGCCGTTCGATGCCTTCGCAGATATTTTGCGCCGTCTTTTCTCCAAAACCGTCCAGCGCCGCCACCTTGCCTGATTTGCAGGCCGCCTCTAATTGTGCAATCGACTCGATCCCCAGCTTCTCATGCAGCACCTTGATCTTTTTCGGGCCCACCCCCGGAATTTCCAGCATCTCCATTAACCCCGGTGGAAGCGATGCCTTTAGTTCCTCGTAATATTTTAATTGGCCGGTTTCCACCAGCTCCTTGATTTTTTTGCTAATCGCCTCGCCAATGCCCTTGACCTCCGTGAGCCGGTCCTCCGCCACCAGTTTTTCCAGCGGTTCCCCCAGGTTTTCAATGGCCCGCGCCGCGTTTCCGTAAGCGCGCGTTTTGAATGGATTCTCTCCCTTCAGTTCCAGAAGCATCCCGATTTCAACCAGGACTTCCGCGATTTTGTTTTTATCCATGCCGGAAATATAATTTCAAACTCCCCGGCGCAAAGTTCAAACTGAATCAATTTGCCTCGCCGGGCTCACGGGTTTCCGAGCGTGTTCGTGTCAAACTCGCCGTGTATCTCCTCATATTTGAGCTGGGTGGATTCCGCCTTGCTCTCCTGGTTGATTACTGACTTCTCTTCCCGTCGCGCGGCGATAATGCCCGGGGACTTCACTTGCTCATCCACCGCCTGGAGCGCCGCTGCTTGCGGGCTTCTTAGGACCGTTGGCCGCATGAGCACGAGCAATTCCTGCCGCGTCTTGGTGCTCGATGGTGATTTAAATAACCAGCCAAGGACCGGGATGTCCTGTAAAAGCGGGACACCCGAACTGGATTTATCTGTCTCCGTATCGGTAAATCCACCCAGGATAATCGTGTCCCGGTCTTTCACCGCCACTTCTGAAGTGAACGTACGGTTATCCGTGGTCGGCACCTGGCCAACCCCCTCGATCGTTTGGAAGCCGCTGATATCGTTAATCTGCTGGTTGATGTCCATCACCACCAGCCCGTCCGGGTTAATAAACGGCGTTACGTCCAGCGAAATGCCCACCTGCAATTGGGAATAAGAGGAAGAGGGGCCGCCGTTAAAACCGCTATCATAATAAACGCTCGTCACATACGGCACAGATTGTCCCACAAAAAACGACGCTTCCTTGGCTTGCGAGGTCTGGATGCGCGGCCGCTGGATAATATGCGTGCTGCTGTCGCTGGCCGCCGCCTGGAGCGCCAAGTCCCAGTTCCCCCCGATATTGGCAAAATAGCTCAGGCCCGAGGGAGCCGTCTGGGTGAAATTGCCCGGCCATGAATTCGACGTGACATTTTGGATAAAGCTGTAAAAGGGCGTGCCGTTGTTAATCGCCCCAATCGTACTGGCATTGCCGATGTTTTGTTGCTGTTGCGCCGCGGAAATCCCGTAACTCCATTGCTTGTTCAAATCCACTTCCATGATGACTGATTCAATCAGGACCTGCGCCAGCAACACGTCCAGTTTGGCAACAATATCCTTGATGGTCTGCATGTCCTGTACAGATGCATAAATCAGCAGTGAATTGGCCCGCTCGTCCGCGATAATTTTCGCCTGCCCTAAAATCTGGATGGGCTGCTGCACCCCAAAACCGCTTCCAGTCGCTCCCGGCCCGCTGCCGCTGCCGCCATTCTGCACACGATTGAGAATGGATTGCAGCCGGTTGGCAAATGGACTTGAGCCCGGCGTGCTGCTCGTGCTTCCCTGGGGACTTTGCCCAAAAGAAGACTGGCCAGGCTGTGACTGAATTCCGTTCACGCCCGTGCTGCCGCCATAGCCTCCCGATCCCGTGGTACTCGCAAACCCGTTGTGCGACCCCGCGGAAGAACTCGGCGTGGTGGTCTGCCCGAAAGAAACCGTGCCCCCGCCGGCGGTTTCCAAACTGTTCAACACATTGGCAATGTCATCCACCATCGCATACTTGATGGGAATGACTTCGTTCGTGTATGCCGCGGGCACGACCACGTCCACCGCCTGGATCATTTCCATCATTCGTTTCACGTTTTCCGTATAGTCCCGCAACACAATGATCCCGTTGTCGTCAATCGGGATAATGCCGCTTGCATTTCTGGCGAAGGGCGAGATAACCGCCACCATCGCGCTAGGCTTGACGTAGTGCAGTTGCACAATCCGCGTGATGTACGAGCCCATCTCCGGCAGTTGGCTGACTTCCTCGTTGTTAAATTGTTCGCCTACCTGCCCCGCCTGTTCCGTGGGAACCACCTTGATAAATTTGCCGCCCGGAACGTCAATCACCGCGATACCGTTCAACGCCAGCACTGCCTGCAACGCCTGGATGGCATCTCCTTTGGTCAAATTTGTCTCCGTTTTTAATACAATCGAAGCCTGCGGCAAAGCCCCGTGCAAGAGCGTGCGGCCCATCAAGTGCGCATAAACTTCCAGCACCTGGCTGACGTCCACGCCTTCAAAATCAATCATCCCCGGCGGAATGATTTCCTGCATGTTCGTGTCTGTCTCTGATGCGGGCGCATTTTGTCCGGCGCCGGGGCCGCCCGGGAAGCCCGGCGGCATCTGTGCCCAAAGTGCGGGCGCCGTTAAAGCCAATATCATCAGGATGAATTTAATTTTTTTCATTGGGCGGATGCGGTTGCGTTTTTCAAATTTCTTCCGTAGTTCCTCTGGTAACTGGCCACCAGTTCAATCGCGCCGTTGAGATGCTGGCGCGCGCCGTCCGGCGTCAGTTCCAAATCCCGCACGCGAATCATCGCGGGATCGTTGCCGAGGTTATAAAGAAAATTCACCAGTTGCTCGTCCGTGGCGCTGACATTGATCGTTTGCACCTGCTCGATGAAAAACACATTGTTCGTGCGCGTCATGGAGCGCGATTGGCTCACGATGTTTACCTGCGTGTCCACGGCCTGCTTGGAAACGGTGCGCATCAGGTCCACGGCCTGTTCTTCCGGCGCCACCGACGCCCCCTGGCTCTCAAACTCTTTCAGCAGCCGCTGGTAATTCCCCGTCTGGTCAATCGCATCCTGGTAGGACTTCAATGTTTGCTGGTCCTGGCTGATTTTCGCGTCTGCGTTGCCCCAGTCCGAGAAATGCGGCCAGATCTCGACATAGTTGAACACCAGCAATATCACCACCAGCACGCCAACCGCCAGCCGGCGTTCCATCGGGCGCAGTTGTTCAAAATACTTTTTCATTCCGGTTTCTCCGCATTTTGCAAGGCCAGGCTGAAACTCCACGTCACCTGGTTCTGATATTGGTGGTAGGCCAACGGCTCCCCGCCCGTCAGCAGGAACACCTTCTTCCCGTCCAGCGTGGATGCTTGCAGCGACGAGTAAAAACGATACAGCGAATCAATCTGGTCCTGCGTCGTCGTGCCGTTGAGCGTCAGCAACTGGCCGTTGCCAAAACCGAATCGCTGCAGCGTCACGCCCGGCGGCATATTGTCCGCCACCAGTTTCCAGCAATCCAGCGCCGCAAATTTTAAATTCTGCCGCTGCTGCAGCAGCGCGTAACGCGCTTTGAGCTGGATGGCGTTGGTGTAATCGTCACTGATCGCCGCAATCTGGTCTTCGATTTTGCCCTGCTGGCGCCCGGCCAGCGCCGCCGCGCTGAAATAAAACGCCACGAAAATCAGGTAAGCAATCCCCGCCGCATAAAGCCCGTGCAGCCAGAGCCGGTCGCGAAACTGCTCGCGATAACGCGTGGAAAATTCCGCCGGCAACAATGCCGCCCCGGGATTCTCCGGGGCCTGCGCAGCCCGGCGCGCCGTGCGCGCCGCTAAATCCGTCACCGCCAGCGGTGGCGAAACTTTCACCGGCTCCTCCAGCGCCCTTTGCAATAACGTTTCCCATTCCTGGGCCAGCGTGCCTTCCGCCACCAGGTGCCACACCGGCTTGGCCGTCAACCATCCGTCCAGTTCGCCCGACCAAACCAACTGCGCCAGCTGGCCCTTCAAGTTCTGCGCGCGGTCGCCCGAAGCCTGCAGCAGGATGAAACTCACATTGCGCAACAGGCCGCCGCCGTACCATGCTACCAGCGCCGCGTTGGGATGCCCCATGGCCGAAGGGAAAATCCACGCGCTGTCCTCCATCGTCGTGATCGCCTCCAATTGGTCCAGCATCGGCGCTTCCAGCCGGTCCGCCAAAAACCCTTTCGTCTCGAGCTGCCCGAGAAATTGTTCCACTTCCTTCCGCTCAGCGATCACTACCACCACCGTCTGCAAATCCCCCGTCGCCTGCGGCAGCACATGGATCGTCCACACGATTTGCGCCACCGGCAGCGGCGAGAGCTTCTCCAATTGCAGCTCCACCATCGAAATCGTTTCGTCGAACGCGCTCTTGGGCAATTCAATCACCCGCAGGAAAACGCTTTCCGGCGGCAGCCATGCCACGTTCAATTTCGGCTGCCATAATGAGTTCCACGATTTGGCCACCAATTTGGCCGGCAGCGCGCCCACCGCGCGCAGTTCGCTCCTGTTTTTGAAATTGCCCTTCGCCTCGAATTGCCATAGGCGATTCGCTTCCGGGGAGACGTGCAGCACGTTGCAGGAATTCCAACGGGACATAAATTATTCTTTAATTTTCAATCGCCGGTTACCGGGCGGGAAAAGGCGAGTGGCCTGTGCGCGGCGTGCGGCCATCGGCCATCGGCAATTTGCAACTGGCAATTTCATGGGGCTTTGATTCACGTTCCGGCCTTTTCGTCCCCGTGTTCCTCGGCTTGCGCCGCGCGCAGCGCCTGGGCGATGATGAGTTTTTCGGTTGCCGCCCGGTCGGCGCTGGGCCCCTCGGCTCGCGTCACCCGCAGGGCCTGGCCACGCTCACCGAGACGGTCAACCTTGGCCTGGGCCTCTATGTGTTCCTCGGCTTGCGTTACGCGCAGGATCTCTTCAATCGTCGTTTCCCCGTTTTTCACCTTGTTCCAGCCGTCGGCGCGCAGCATGCGCATGCCGTTTTTGACGGCGTGTTGCGCAATGGTAGAGGCCGGCGCGCGGTTCATAATCAGCGGGCGAATCGACTCGTTGACCACCAGCAATTCATAAATGCCCTTGCGCCCCTGGTAACCCTGTTGCCGGCATTCCTCGCAGCCCGCCCCGCGCCAAAATCTCGCGGAGCCGATATCGGACACCGGAAATCCGATTCTGCGGAGGTAATCCGCGTCGGTCTTCTTCTCGGTTTTGCAATGCGGGCAAATCGTGCGCACCAGGCGTTGCGCCATGACCACTTCCACCGATGACGCCACCAAAAATGGCTCGATGCCCATGTCAATCAAACGCGTGAACGCGCTCGGCGCGTCGTTCGTGTGCAGCGTCGAAAACACTAAGTGACCGGTCAGGGACGCCCGGATCGCAATCTCCGCCGTTTCCATATCGCGAATTTCGCCCACCATCACCACGTTCGGGTCCTGCCGCAAAATATGGCGCAAACCCATCGCAAACGTCAGCCCGATTTCCGGCCGCACCGCGATTTGGTTAATCCCCTTCAACTCATATTCCACCGGCTCTTCAATCGTAATGATTCGTTTGTGAACCGAATTGATCGCGCTCAAAAACGCATACAGCGAAGTGGACTTGCCCGAACCCGTCGGCCCCGTCACCAGGAAAATCCCGTGCGGCTTGACGATGATTTCACGAATCGTCGCCTCGTCCTGCGGCGCAAAACCCAGCTTGTCCAAACTTAAAAAGATTTTCCCGCGCGTCAGCAATCGCAGCGAGACGCTCTCGCCATAGACCGTCGGCACCGTCGAAACACGGATGTCAATTTCCTCGCCCTTGATGCGCACGTTGATGCGCCCGTCCTGCGGCAGCCGCTTTTCCGCGATGTTCATCCCGCTCATGACCTTGATGCGCGATATCAGCGCCGCCTGGAATTTCTTCAATTGCGGCGGCATCGGCGTCTGGTGCAAAATACCGTCAATGCGGTAGCGGATTCGCAGCTCATCTTCCGCCGGTTCAAAGTGAATGTCCGTCGCGCGGTCCTTGTACGCTTCCCAAATAATTTGGTTCACGAACTTGATAACGCTCGCCTCCTGGTCGTCCGCCGTGATTTCCTTGTCGTTGGCGATCTCCAGTTCCATCGGCTCGCCCTCGTCCATCTCGTCCAGCGTTTCCGCGCCCACGCCGTAATACTTCTTCAGTGCCTTCTCAATTTCCAATTTCGGTGCCAGCGCA